>JAAZDX010000148.1 GCA_012512605.1 Bacillota bacterium | reverse complement strand
CTTTGGCCCAATCTGCTCTCCATTGATCTCGACCGGCTCAAGACTGTGATTGGATATAATCTGAACACCGTTTTCGGGCGGGGGAAAATGCGGTCCTTGGATTGGGAGAAAAACTTAACGCCCCCTTCCCGGTCGACAAAGGTAATGTCCACCGGCAAAGTGTTAAAGATCTTGCTGATCTCCTCCGGTAAAAGCAGTCCGGTTTCAAAGCGGATATAGCCATCGGCGGGACGTTCCCCTTCGGCCTGGGCCTTTTCTTCGACATCCACCTTGACCGGCTCCCACTCCGCAGCAGGCTGCGTCAGAAAATAACCGATTTCTTCACTTTCGCCGGCAATGGCGGCCCATTCATCCTCGGTTAAAGTATCAATTGCCATCGGGAAGAGGATGTTTTCTTCTTTAAAGATCATCTCCCGGACTTTTTCGATCATAGCTTTGAGATGCTTGTCGACTTGATCCTTAGCACCTGTATAGTTAGATAAAAGGCTGATCCCCTCTTTAATGGCTACTCTGATCTCGTCATCAACGCCCCACATTACTTTTGGTGGTGCCGTGATCCCGTATTTTTCGAGAAGCGGAAAGAGCAAATTTTCTTTCCGGGCATAATGCCGGTCAATTCCCCGTAAGACCTCGAGGTCTTGATTTAACTGCTCAATTGTTTCTGCCTTATCTTCCTGGCGAAAGGCTTCTAAATGGGGTTCAAGTTTTTCGGCGAGGAACTTTTCCAATTCCCTGTTTTCTAACTTGAAAGTATGGACAGGATGGCCAGGGGTATCTTCAATCTTCCTTGGGCGATGGATCTCCGTGATCGAACCCTTAAAAATTGCCGCATGCACATCACAGAGCCTTTGCACTTCTTCAACCGGTAACCCTTCCTGGATCAAAGTCTGTTCCAATTCGGCAATCTCTGTTGCCGATACGCCCTGGAAGGTCTCTTCGAAGCGGGCTTTCACTTCGTCAACGCTTTTACCCCGGTGTAAATCGCTGATGATCTCTTTCAGTACCGACCGGCGGTATTCCCGGTTATTAATCAGTTCACTCATTCTAAACCCCTCCTCTTCCCTATTATCCATATATATGGAAAATCTCATACTTGATTTCCCGAAATTCAATCAAACCTCATCCCTGACCAAGAGAAAAGAAGAAAAAGGATTTTTATCCTTACTGCGTAAATAATATTTAAGATATCTCCTTCCGTTTTACGGAACTTTTTAGTTTTCTCCCATATTAAATGGTAATTTCGGACAAAGCCATTGGTGAAGAAGGTGCGCGATGGAAACAAGATATCTTTATTTACCGGTATTTTTATTTGTGTTATTACTCTTTAACCCGTTTGAACATGCAACAACGGTAAAGGGGACCACTTCGTCTTCCGGACCGGTTAATTATACTTACCGGATTGTTAACCGCCTCCCCCACGACCCCCAGGCCTTCACCCAAGGTTTAGTCTATCAGGACGGTTATTTTTACGAAGGTACCGGTTTGTACGGACGCTCTTCCCTACGCCAAGTTAACCCCAGCGACGGAACGGTCTTACGCCAGGTTGAACTGGCGGAAAACTATTTTGGCGAAGGAATTGCCTTATGTGACGACCGGATTTACCAGTTAACCTGGCGAGAGCGCCAGGCGTTTGTTTATGATCGCGCTACCTTTAACTTACTTCAGACTTTTACTTACCAGCCCGAAGGTTGGGGTCTCACCTACGATGGTGAGTACCTGATTATGAGCGATGGCTCCGCGGTCCTCACTTTTCTTGATCCGGAAACCTTTGCCCCGGTCCGCAAACTTCCTGTGCAGAGTAGCGGTGCACCGGTTATCCATCTAAATGAGTTGGAATACGTGAACGGAAAGCTCCTTGCCAATGTTTGGCTAACCGACCAGATTGCTATCATCAACCCGGTTACCGGCGAAGTCGATGGTTGGTTGGATTTAACCGGACTTTTGGACCCGAAAAGCCATACTGGCCAACACGTCGATGTCCTTAACGGGATTGCCTATGATGAGCAAAAAGGCCGCTTGTTTGTGACCGGGAAACTATGGCCGTATATCTTTGAGATTGAGATTGTAGCTGGAAAAGAATAGTACAACCTT
>JAAZDX010000147.1 GCA_012512605.1 Bacillota bacterium | reverse complement strand
GCCCACGCTTACCCCGAACTGAAAAAATACCCGCATTTGAAGGGGAATTTCGGCACAGCCTGGCAAAACCAGAAAAATGAACTGGATGGAATTCACGGGGCAGCTCTCTTTACCACCAACTGCTTGATGCCGCCACGCGACTCCTACGCCGACCGGGTCTTTACCACGGCCGTCGTCGTGTATCCTGGTCTCATCCACATCCCGGCGGATGAAAACGGGAAGAAAGATTTCACCCCGGTGATCAATAAAGCCTTCGAACTCGGCGGTTGGCCCGAAGACCACAAAATGACCGGAATCAACGGCGGCACCATCCTGACCACCGGCTTTGCCCACAACACGGTGCTGGGCGTCGCCGACCAAGTGATCGATGCCGTTAAAACCGGTGCCATCAAGCACTTCTTCCTGGTGGGCGGCTGCGACGGGGCCCGTCCCGGCCGGAACTACTACACCGAATTTGTAAAACAAACGCCCAAAGACACGGTGATTTTAACGCTGGCCTGTGGGAAATACCGCTTTAACGACCTGGATTTAGGTGAAATCGGTGGCCTGCCCCGCATCCTCGATATGGGGCAATGTAATGACGCCTATTCCGCCATCCAAGTAGCAGTTGCGCTGGCCAAGGCCTTCGACTGTGATGTCAACGAGCTACCCTTGACCCTGGTCCTTTCCTGGTATGAGCAAAAGGCGGTCTGTATCCTCCTCAGCCTGCTAGCGCTGGGGATCAAGAACATTTACCTCGGACCAACCTTGCCCGCTTTTGTCTCCCCCAACGTCCTGCAGGTGTTGGTCGAGAACTTCGGGATTAAACCCATCAGCACTCCGGAGGAAGACTTAAAAGCAATCCTGGGTTAAGCATTAAGATCCCCTCCAAAAAAATCCCTCCATATAACATGTGGAGGGATTTTATCATATAACCCAAGGTGGTTTACTTGACCTCATTTGCTGTCATCTCTTTTTTAACCCTTGCCTCAGTCGCGACTGGCCCCGCAATCACATGGTGTTTTTGGTTATGTCCAAATTATACCTGGTTTTCTCCTCCGAATACTGGTGGTACTTAAGGATACCGTCCCGTTGTAATCGGCCGATCAAGATAAAGGTGGGAATATTTTGTTCCGAACAAAATCTCTGAAGGTGAGGCAATGAAAAATCACCTTTTTCTATTAAAATTCGATAATGTTCCGGATCAATCAAAGTATTCGCTGCAAATTCATCTGCCCGATCTTCTAATTCACCCTTTGTAAACTCGTAGTCAATTAATCGACCCCTGATATCCCCGTTAAGAATATGGCCAATTTCGTGAAAAAGGGTAAACCAAAAAACATCCGCAAACTTACGTCTTACTGTCATGATCAAATTGAGAGTACCGTCATTATTCTCCTTAATGACTCCCTGAACGGGTGCCCCGGAAAAATGTTTAACAAGGGCAAACTTAATACCACATTCATTAAAGTATTCCTTAAGTTTTAACCTAATCGTATTTACATCTTCAAATGTGAGCCTTCTAATCAAAGGCAGTTTGCTTTTGAGTCGATCTGTATTTAGTCCTTGATTGACTTTTTGATCTTGCGTGATCAAATCGCAGATTCTAAGCCAGGTAAAGAAAATGTATGGATCCACCTTATCAGAAACAGCTAAACGTAAAGCCCCGAATTGAGATATTTCCGGAATGCTCACCAAACTGCTCACGTTCAATAATTTTCTCCATTCTATAACCAACATTGCGCCTTGAAGATGAGGGTTTAGCAATCCTATTTCTTGAATGTACTCGGTTATCTTTTTTAATTTAGACAAAATCGCCAACTCTTCGTCAGAAATTTGGTTAACCTCTTCAAAATCAGCAAGCTCTTTATCGTAGTTTGCCTGTAGGTTAATCCAGAAACTTGCGTCAATGCCCAACGCATATTCCAACTTTTTGGCAAAGGAAACCGAGATCGGTTTTTGGCAATTTACCACGTTACTAATATGCTTTTCAGTTACACCCGTTCTTATTGCCAACTCGCGTTGGGTCATGCCCCGTTCTTCCAGTATTTCCTTTACTGTTTCACCTGGATGTATAATAAACTCACGGGATAAGCCATTCATTTTTTCCACCATGATAATCAACCACCCCCCTAAGAATTACAGTATCACAAGCTTTTAAATCTTCAGGTTCCAAGCTTATAGCATTAGGTTTGACAATAAGTCTGACGTTACCAGTAATCGCTATACTATAATACCCTTTTAGGTCTCCATATAACGGATGAGGTTTACCCAATCCGGTCGATAAATAAATATCAAAGCTAACTGAAGCTTTTAATTGGTCGATTCTTTTCTTTATTGCTCTAGCCCGTTCATATCCAATTATCTTCCTCATCAAGTCAAAATCATTAAAGATTTTCTCTACTGATTCGCTTTCATATTCAATTAACACCTTCTACGGCCACCACCCAACTTACCTATCAGGTTAAACTTACCTAATTGGTTAAGTTTATTATAGTCTATTCTTTACACCTTGTAAAGTGTGCTTAGTCATTACGTTTAGATAAAAATATAAAGGCGTCGGATAATTTTATTGCCATCATTTACTTTAATTATCCTATAACATTAAAGGTTATTTATGGCAAAGACGGAATAAGTAAAGGATGAAGGGATTTTTAAGGAGATGACATTATTGAAGATCACGGTTGTACATGGACAAGATCATGAAGGTAGTACCTATAATATCACCAGGCTGTTCCTGGATAAGCTGGCGGGTGAGAACACGGAAATCGTTGAGTTTTTCATGCCGCGCGATACCCCTCCATCCTGTATCGGTTGTTGTAACTGTTTCACCAAAGGCGAGCTCCACTGCCCACACGCGGAGATTGTGCACCCCATTGTCAGGGCGATCGAGGAAGCGGATCTGGTGATCCTAGAATCACCATGCTATGTAATGGGCATGACCGGCCAACTCAAGACCTTCCTCGACCATATGGGCTACCGCTGGATGCCCCACCGACCCCATCCGCAAATGTTTCGCAAAATTGGGCTGGCAGTTTCAACTGCTGCTGGCAGCGGGGCCAAAAAAGTCACCAAAGATCTCAGGCAGCACTTTTTTTACTGGGGAATCCCCAAAAGTTTTGGCTATGCGAAAAATATACGGGCGACAAACTGGGAAATGGTACCGGCCAAAAGAAAGGCCCGGATTGAAATAGAAGTTATCCGGTTGGCGGCAAAGATTAGAAAAAGGATGGGGAACGTTAAGCCGGGAATAAAGACCAAAGTCATCTTTAAAGTTATGGCATTGATGCAAAAATCAAATGAATGGAACCCGGCCGATCGGGAGCACTGGGTGAAAAATGGCTGGCTGAGTGGGAAAAGACCCTGATGAAAGTCCGCTGTGTAAGGCTACTCTACATGCACATGAAATAACAATAAAAGTCATGGAAACATACACTAAATTGTTTTTCAAAGCTGTCAATGTCCGCGGTAGCAGGCATAATCTTGTGTTGAAGGTTATAGTAAGCATTCTGTCATCATTCCAGTGATAAAAAACCCAAAAATTAAAGACTTTTTGTGTGAGGCTCAAATTGTTTACATAGAATTTACAGCTTATTTACATCGTTCTCGCATTGTATTTACCCTATTTTCACATTATCTTGACAAAAAATGAGCAGTAGGATATACTAAATATAGCTCATCTACCATGTTGTAGAAGGAGACATGCCGGCATTCGCAAAGCGAGAGCCGGTATTATTCTTTTTCAGCATTAGCTGCTGTTTGCATTGAGGTTTTGTATGCTTGATATGCTTCATATTGTTTATCACAGATTTGCTTTCTGTTTATATAGAAAAGAGGATATGCAGTTACGAACAAAAACCCTTTTTTTCTCACAGATAGTACCACTAAATAATCGGTTGTCTCATGTTCAAAACGTATGTAGAAGTTCTTTTCTTTTCTTCCCTCTCTCTTTTTTTCACATTCCCACTCCTTAATAAAAGGATCTTTATTATTTGCCAATTCTATAATTTTTTTAATCCAATGAATCCGTATTCCTCTATAGAAACAAATGTTTCTATTTTTTCCATTTGGTAATGTAATAGGATTACTTTGAGTCAGACAATTTTGAACGGAACATTTAATAAATGAAGAAACATCATTATTACACGGTAATATATTAAACTTTTCTGATTCTGAAAGACTTATAAGATGCCAAAAAAATAGATATTTATCGTTGAATAAATGAATAAAATCGAAAAAAATCCTTTTCCCATGCAAATATTGTTTATTTCGAGACCCTGTATATTCCTCTTTTAAGCTCCCATATAAAAACTCAATAATTTCTTCTGTCGAAGTCAAATTAGAAATATCAAGGACAGGGGGAAGTTTAGACGAAATCATTTAGCGCCACCCCCTTGGAACCCATATAAAAATATTAAACTTTTCTTCCGATCTTTTTGTACTCTTTAAAAGCTCGAGACCCTTTTTCCCCAATTGTTCAATAATTATATTTTTCCCTTCATTACTTCCCGGACAATTATAGAGACCTCGGTGAACGTATGACAAAGCTCCATTAAATAAATCAGCTATTTGCAAAACTTCTGATTCATGCGAACGTATCTGCCTTACATCTTTAATGACTTCCCGCTTGAAGTCATAGATATTATTACATAAAACCTCATGGAGTTTGCTAATTTTGGGGCCACCTTGGGTATCTTTAACATCAATAAAGATACGATATTCTCCGAAAGGATCAATAATAGGATCAAGCAACAGGAAATACATTTTGTAGTACCACAGATTATAATCACCATAATTATAAAGAGTATGGTCTAACTTTTTTTTATTGGTCGCAACAACACCTCGATAGCTTAAAGCTGGCTCGTTAAAAAAACACTCGATTATATCAAGATAGAATTCGATCTTTGCTACAGATACTTTTGTCCATTTAATTTCAAACCACGAACTTAACCCGTGTTTTATTTTAATCTCTCTTATCTTTGTAAAGATACTTTTTTTGATACTGTCTTGACATTTAATTGCTCCTAGAACCATAACATCCGAACTATCATGTTGTAAATGACAACTTTCATCGCAATATATGTTATATGTACTAATCATATAATCACTTCCTACCAAGAATTTGGCTCATATCAACATTTGTTTCCCATAATTACACCATAATTACAAATATATCGCTCAATTGCTTCTCTCTTTTTTGCTCCAATTTTAAGCTAAATATTAAACGACCAAAATAAATATGGATTAAGTATATATGTTCTATCTTCTTTCGGAATCTTCCTTCTCAGGCACTAGTTCCCGGTCTTTTTCTCAAATTGGCCTGTCCCCACTAGTGGTAATCCAAGACATAAAATAAAACCTCCTCGCCTATTTCAAGTAAGGAGGCTTTTATCCTCGCAGTAGCCGAGACACCTGACTACTTCTACTTAATGATCACATCCGCTCGCGCTTTGATCCGTTCGGCTTTAAAGTACTGCTCTTCCATCGGAATCCATTCTCCCGCGAAGACCGCTGCCATCTTCGGACCGTTTCTTTTAATAATCCTCCTCATCTGTTCATCCGCGGAAATATCGCAAAAAACGCGGCAATCCATATATTCCCCAAAGGCGGGATGACAGCTGTAAGAGCCCTCGACAATCCGCCAAGGACTGCTTTGGATCAAGCGGGACTCAGCATAGTCCATCGTCCTACAATCGAACCGGCGGTAGGAGAAGCTTTCCTTCTTCTTTAGGTTGGGAAGCACCTCTGCGCAGAAACGTTCATAGTGGATATTCCCGCCGCTTTGCGCCAATCGTTCTGCCGTACGCAGCTCCGCCGGGAGGAAGAAGTCGTCCATCCGGATTATCTCTGCTGTTAACACCTGTGACAATAGGGTGGCAAGGGTTGTCTTCCCGGCCGCCGCCCGCCCATCGATCGCAATGATTTTCGGTTCAGCTCGACCCGTGATTGCAATGACCCTTTCCAAAACCGGCAGCAACTTCTCATACTCCCTTTTTATAACCCGGTAAGCCGGTTTTTCTTTTTGCCGGTATGTTTCACTGTGGTGAACCGGGCGCACCCCACCGGCCAGGTAGCAGTCCAGATAGCTTCGCCATTCTTCGCGGTTAAAAGGAAGAAGGCCCTGCTCGACACAGGCAGTAACGATCTGGAGATAATCCATGAAAAGGGGCCCGGCGTCTTCCCTTTTTTCAGCAGCAGAACGCTGGAAGATTTGGAAAAGCCCTTCCAGTGGTAGTTGCCAATACTTCCAAGCCGCCAGATTACAGCGGCTATATTCGACGGAGAGGGGCTCGAAGATCTCGATCTGCCGCGGCAAAATCTGCGTAAACTCGGCCCACAACGCGGCCCGGGCTTGCGCCGGATCCGTCAAAAGATGTTCGGCCCCAAACGCCGCTTGATAGCATAACTTGACGCCATCCTGCGCGGTCATGCTCGGGTGCAGTGAAGCCTGGTGTTTTAAATAACTGGCAAACGTGGCGTTTCTCATCCCTTATTACTCCACTGGATACCGCTGTGGGATCAGTTTTGCCTTCATCAAAGCAACAACGATGGCCGGGATGAGCGCCAGCTGGATGACCAGCCCGGGCCAAGTCATGACGAAGTAACTCGTAGTCCAGGCGGCGAAAGAGTATTTTCCGGCCGCGAAAACAAGCGCCCGCGCGATCCCGGCAACAATGCGTCCGGCCAAAAGCGCCACCACCAGACTAATGTAGAGATCGCCATAGAGCTTTTTCGTCCGTACCAAACTAATCATGAGTCCGGCAATTAGACCGTATGCGGCCAGTTCAACCAGCATCGATGGTAGATAGGCCATTGGCGGCATTCCCGTGATCAGGCTCGAGAGCAAGGGACCGGCTAACCCGCAAAGGAGTCCAAATGGCCAGCCACAGATTAGCCCACACAGCAGGGCAGGTATATGCATCGGGCTGAAAAGGGTACCGCCATTCGGAATCGCGTGGAAGGCCATGGGCAGAACAACACAAAGTCCGATGCAGACGGCGGTAATAACCGAGCGTTTTACGGAAGACATCTGGGACATTGGATCTTACCTCCTAAACACATTAGTAATTATAATAAGGCCAAAGGCCAAATTACCACCGCAACGAAAATTGAAGCAGGCAGATTAAAACACAGACCATGATCGCCCCGTAATCGTAAGCCGCCAGGGGTTCTTGCTTGCGCTTAGTCCGGTTCTTCGCATTCCGGTAGCCGCGCGCCTCCATCGCCAGGGCTAACTCCTCCGCCCGGCGGAAAGCAGCGATAAAAATCGGCACGACCAAAGGGAGAAAACTGGCCGCCCGCTCCGCCAGTTTTTTGCTTTCAAACCGGGCCCCCCGGGCGATCTGGGCCATTTTGATTTGCTCCGTTTCTTCCATTAAAGTGGGGATAAACTGAATGGCCACACTGATGATCATGGCTACCTCTTCGGTGGGGACACCGATGAGCTTTAACGGTTTAATCAGGCTCTCCAGCGCCGTGGTGACCTGGGTGGGTAAAGTAGTCATGGTTAGTAGATTGCCAAGGATCAGGATAAGGACTACATTACTCACCACGCGGAAGCCTTGCCGAATCCCGCCGCGCGAAAGTTGAAAGATCCCCCAGGAGGCCAGTACCCCTTCTCCGTCATAGAACAACGCGTTCATCAGCCAAATCACCAGCAAGAACCAAAAGACGTGCCGGACCGAAGCAACGGCGTAGCGCAGTGGTAATCCGGAGAGCATGATAAGCGTCGCAATCACTACTAGTCCCAAGGCGTAACCCCGAAGTGACGAGGTACCAATGATGGCGGCCATGAGGAGAAAAAGGCAGAGCAATTTTGTTCTGGCGTCTAGTTGGTGGAGGAAGGAATGTCCCGGAAGATATTGGCCGGATGGGAGGGTCCTCATCCTAGGTCACCTCCGCCCAGTTCTTGCTTTAAGGCGGAGAGCAAATCGGCATAGGTGACGACCGTCGAAGAAAGATCCGGTTTTCTCTCGGCGAGCATGGCGGCGATTCTTTGCGCTTTGCTCTGGCCAAAGACCGCTTTCCTCCTTTGGTTCAAGGTAACGAAGACCTCGCGGGTCGGCCCGTAATCAATCAGCCGTCCCTGCGCGAGCACCAGCAGTTGCTTGGTATACTCCGCCAGGGCCTCCATGTTATGGGAGACCATAATAATGGTGGTCCCAGCTTGGTTCATTTCCGTCGCAAACTGTAAAAAGCTTTCACGGCCGTACGGGTCAAGCCCGGCGATGGGTTCATCAAAGATCAGGATTTGCGGCTTGGTCACGATCACACCGGCGATCGCCACCCGCCTTTTTTCCCCGCCCGATAAGGCAAGGGGCGATTGGTGACGAATCTTTGCAAAGTCAAAGCCCATAGTCTCAAGGGCCCACTGGACGCGGGCCGTTACCTCCCGTGGACTCAACCCGCTATATTTCAAACCAAAGGCGACATCTTTCTCCACTGTCGTGGCAAAGAGCTGGTACTCCGGAACTTGAAACACCACACCCACCACCTGCCTTAAGCTGCTCTTGTCATAGCCTTTGGCGTTGATGTCCTCCCCATTTAAATAGATCCGCCCGCTGGTCGGCGCACGCAGACCGGCCAACAGCTGAATCAGGGTGGTTTTGCCACTGCCGGTAGGTCCCATGATCCCGACAAAGCTGCCGGCGGCGATATCGCAAGATACCCCTCTGAGGGCATCAACTTTCTCCCCGGAAGGTAGCCGGTATGAATAGCTTAGGTTTTCGATCTTAATTGACATATTGCTTCAACAAGCTCCTCTTCCGTTAACGGACATTTTTTCAGATCGACCCCCGCCCGCCGCAGGTCATAGTAGAGACGCACCGGCAGCGGTGGAACCAGCTCCGCCGCATGCATCAGGTCCAGGTTGGTCAGGATCGCTTGCGGACGGCCGCAGGCCAAAACCTGGCCTTGATGCATCAAGATGATTTTGTCGGCGGCGACCGCTTCCTCCACATAATGGGTGATGGCGATGATCGTTTTCCCGGCGCGGTGCAGCTTGTGCATGATCGCGACCACTTCCTGCCGCCCATCGGGGTCCAGCATGGCGGTGGCTTCATCAAAAATGATGATCTCCGGTTCCAACGCCATCACACCGGCCAAAGCCACGCGCTGTTTTTGGCCACCGGAAAGCGTATTCGGGGCCCGTTTCTCATAGCCGTCCATCTCCACCAGCGCCAAGGCGGCCTGGACCCGAGCCGGAATCTCCTCGCGGGGTACTTCGTAGTTTTCCAGGCCGAAAGCGATGTCTTCCTCCACCACCGGGGAGACAAACTGATTATCGGGATTTTGAAAGACCATACCGCAGAGGCGGCGCAAAAGCCAGATCTCCTGCTCGTTCCGGAGATCAATCTGTGCCACCCTCAGCTCCCCCTGTTGCAGTTGGAGCAGGGCGTTTAAGTGTTTAACCAGCGTGGATTTGCCCGAGCCGTTACAACCCAAGATGGCGACGAACTCGCCCTGCGCAATGTCAATGTCTACATCTTGGAGGGCAAAGGAAGAACCACCAAAGTCATATGCGAAACAGATCTTCTTTCCCTCAATAAGCAACGCCCTTCTCCTCCTCAGCCCAAATAAAAACCGCAAAGGCGATACTTCCGACAGGAAGTCTAAATCACCTTCGCGGTAATCAATTCGAAAAATTATTGGTTAGTGGTTAAGCAGCAAGCGCTTTCTTCGGAAAGCAAACATTCCGTCTTGGAATGGATCATGATAAATTATACGACATGATTGGGTAAAAAGCAAGGGTGATCACCGTCCGAACCATCGTCGAAAGACCAAAGGATAAGCCCGGGTCCAGACTGGAAGATCACCCGCTGAATGGCGTGGTTTTGGCTGAAAGGTCTTTAACGTTCCTGACGAGAATGATATAATAAAAAACAGTAATAATCATCGATAATTTGGTGATATAGGGTATTCTTAACTATGGTGGAAAAGCGAATCTGGGTTGGTGATAAAATGCTTGATTTCTTTTTTACCAATGAACAGTTTACCACCGATCTCAATGTCTACCATTGTGGGATCGAGGACTGTAAACCGGGGCATGCTTATGGCCCGGCGGTTCGTGATCATTATCTCTTCCATTATATTTTGAACGGCAAGGGGTCCTTTTTTGTTAATAACCAACACTATGTGCTCCGGCAAGGGCAGGGGTTTCTGATTTATCCGGGGATCATTACTTACTATGAAGCGGACCAGATCGACCCCTGGCATTATGTCTGGGTCGGCTTTAATGGTCTTAAAGTTGAAACCTACCTTGAAACGGCTGGCTTTTCCCAGGAAAATCCGATTCTAACGAAACGGCCTGGAAACAAGCTTGATCATCACCTTTTAACTCTGGTGCAGACTGCTGAAGAATATTACAATACAAGGTACAACTATGGTAAAACCCTGCATTTGCAGGGTTTATTATACATTACCATCGCCGAAATTATTGAAAACGGGGGACACCACCGGAATGCGCACACAAGCGGCGATCTACAGGATGTCTACATTCGCAAAGCCCTCGAATTTATAAAAACCAATTATTCGCGCCCCATCAATGTGAAGATGATCGCCGCCAGTCTTGGTTTAAGCCGGAGTTATCTTACCTGTCTCTTTAAGGAAAGACTTAAGATGGGACCGCAAGAATACCTCATCCAATTCCGGGTGGAAAGGGCATGTGATTTCCTCCGGAACCCTTTGCTCTCCATCGGCGATGTGGCGCGATCGGTCGGTTATAATGACCCGCTTGCTTTCTCGAAAATCTTTAAAAAAGTGAAGGGGTTATCTCCTAGTCAGTACAGGCAAAACCATGTTCTTACCTCTAAGGAAAAAGGATGATTATCGATTGATCCCGGAAAACTGAATGCCTCGAACAAAGTATTTCTGAGCAATAAAGAGGATGACCAACATGGGTAGAATCGCAATGATTACTGCCGCCATCAATGAATTCCATTGAATGTTCCGGAATAGACGAAAATCAGAGAGCCCAACCGCCAACACCTTAAGATTGGGGCTTTGTGTAATTACTAAGGGCCAGAGCAGGTTGTTCCAATGTTGGACCAGCGTCATTACGCCTAAAGTAGCGACCGCCGGTTTACTGAGGGGTAACATGACCTTCAACCAGATTTGGAAGTAACCGGCCCCATCGATGGTCGCCGCTTCAAATAGATCCTTCGGCAGTGTCATATAAAACTGACGGAGGAGAAAAGTGCCGAAGGCACTACCGAAGAAGAAGGGTAGGATCAACCCGGCAAAGGTGTTAGCCATATTCAACCTTAAAATAATATAATAGGACGGAATTAAAATCACCGCCCCGGGGACCATCATCGTTCCTAAGTAAAGGAAAAACAAGATATCCCGCCCTGGAAATTGTAATTGTCCAAAAGCAAATCCCGCCATTGAACAGCAGATGAGTGTGCCCAGCATGATCAGGCTTGAAACAAGAATTGTGTTTTTCAAGTATATTTTAACGTTAAATTTCGCCCAGGCAATCTTGTAGTTTTCCCATGTTACTTTCCTGGGAATTAGGTTATAACCGGAAAAGACCTCGTCGCTTTCTTTTAACGAGGTGGAAATCTTCCAAAAGAGGGGGAACAGATATAAAAACAGTATACTGATGATCAAGAGATATAAGAGAAGTCTTTTGTACGAAAAATGTTTTTTCATAACGTGCTCTCTCCTTAATAAAGATCTAAATAAACCCGGGCAAGTGGCGATTAAATCTCATAGTTGACGCGACTACCAATAAACTTAAAAACAAGAAAAGTAGCAACCATAATTAAGATAAAGAGGACAACCCCCATTGAACAGGCTTCTCCCATTTGCAGAAAAGAGAACCCTTTTTGGTATAAATACAGATTAAAGACGCGGGTCGCATTGCCCGGTCCGCCGTTCGTCATGGCGAAGGGAAGATCTAAGATCTGCAGCGTCATGATCATGTTCACCACTAAATCATAGAAGAAGATTGGACTAATCATCGGAATTGTAATCTTCCAAAATTGCACCCAGTTATTTGCGCCATCAACGGTGGCGGCTTCATATAACTCATGTGGCACAATCTGCAAACCCGCCAGGAGAAGGATGATGTGCCAGCCTAAATACTGCCAGATGTTTACGAAAATAACGGCATACAATGCTAATTTATCTGAGGTCAGCCAACCAACCCTTGCAAACCCCAGGGATGTCAACACATGATTTATATACCCAAATTGAGTATTAAAAAGCCATGTCCAGGTTAGGCCCACCGCCACCGACATACAAATCCAGGGAATAATGAACAAAGTACGAAATAGGTTTAAAGCCTTTAGTTTCCTGTTTAGTAAAACAGCAATTAAAAGAGCAAGAAAACTCTGAATCGGCACATTGAGCAGGGTAAACCAGATGGTCTTCCGAAATGAAAGCCAGAAAATACGGTCCCCAAACAGGTTTTTATAGTTACCCAAACCGACCCACTTAGGGACATTGACCAGATCCCATTCGGTAAAACCCAATACTGCCGTGGCGATGATTGGCGCCAACATAAAGATGAAAAAGCCTAAAAAGTTAGGGAAAATCATTAAATAGCCCGTTATCCACTGCCGCCACCGGTTTTTTCGTGTATTTTTTCGTTCAAACATCGATGCGATCGGCATTACTGTTTTTTCCATCGTGTTCCCCTCACCTTTCTAAAAGGACGGGAAGCCTTAATAAATTGCTCCTGCTTCCCGTCCTTTTCTCTAATATCCTTTAGCGAAGAAATGGTCCGACCTGGTCTTTGATTAATTCTACTGCTTCTTTCGCCGAATATTGGCCGGAAATTGCCAGTTCATATTCACAAAGAGCCGAGCCGTCTCATACATCTGGGCGATGTTTTGGGGAGGAACAATTCCCATCAGGGCAAACAAATCTGGCCGGTAAATATAGACTAAAACATCGGTGAGATAGGGCAGAGAATACCACTTGTCTTGGAAGATGATACTGTTCAGGATTTGCGGGTAGAGGTCATCGGGGGCAAGGCCGACCTGCGCGGCCAGATCGTTGAGGGCAATCAGCTTCCCGCTGCGCATAAACCTTGACAGGACAGAATTGGGGCCCATAATTACATCATACTCGCCGGTTTCATTCAAGATGGCTTGCCGGGCTTTGGCCATATAGGTATCCCAATAAAAGAAGTTTTTTTCAACCTTAATCCCGGCGTCAGCCAACTTGTCTTCGATTGACTCCACAATCATTTCATGGACCCCCACCGTACCTAAAAGATGTACGGTCTCAAATCTTTCGGCGTGCGGATCATGGTTTTGCGAACTAAAACAGCCGGTAAAAAGCAGCAACCCGCAGAGAAAAATGGTAAACTTAGACCATCTCATGTCGGTGCCCACCTTTTTGAAATAATTTACGATATCTTGTTGGCGAATAACCGGTTTGTCGTTGGAATATTTTTGTGAAGTATTTTGGATCTATATACCCAACGTCCTCCGCGATCTCGGAGATCAGCAACTCCGAATGGACCAGCATCTCACGGGCTTGTTCACACCTGGTTTTATGCAAATAATCCACAAAGTTGTTTCCGGTCTCTTCCTTAAAACACGTGCAAAAATGGTTTTTGCTTAATCCGACCTGGCTGGCCACTAAGGAAAGGTTCAATTCCTTATTGTGGTAATTTTCCTTGATGTAGATGAGCGCTTCACGAATTGGTGCCGAATAATTTATAAGGCCGGCGCTCTTAATAATCGAAACTAATTTATCGAACTTCGCAACAAACCAATCTTTAATCGCCGAAATAGACTGGAAGTTCTCGAGATGAGATGAATATTGCTCATCTCCCTCAAGAATCTCTGACAATGGGATCCCGGCTTCCCGACACCAACGCGCTATTTCACCATAAAGCTCCTGACAGAACTGGCGCAAGAGAAAAGGGGAAGTTCTTTCTGTTACTTTATTAAAAAGGCCTTTCAGCACCTTCGTGATTTGTTCTCGATTACCCATTCTGATTAAAACGGATAAATGGGGGTCGTTACTGTCCAGCAAACAATACTCTTGGTTCTCTCCGGGAATATCTTCGGGAAAGATCATCTTCTTTTCTGGCCAAAAGAAGCGATACAGCATATACTCCCGGGCCTTTCCGTATTCTGCAGGCAACTGCTTATAACTGGTGAGGACTGGGCTGAATACCGCGGTGGTTTTAATCTGTAAATATTGGCGAAGACAGGCTTGGATCTGACGGATGTTAGACGGAATGATCTTTCTTTGATAATAACCAGCTTCGCGCCAGGGAAAACTACAGATAAGGATCCACTCGCCGGGGATTGAGCCTTCGGCAACTAAAGCGCCAACTTGATCGGCGATATCTTCAATCAAGTTTAAGGGCCGAAGTTCGGATCGGGGGGCGATCACAGTTTGATTTTCGCCTTTTAAGAAGATGAGCTGCCAATTGTTGTCTTGCCAATCCAGCCCTAAGTCCTGCAGAAAGTCTTGATACACTTGCTCTTCTAATTCATCGCCAATTAGGCACTCCACGAAATGTTTTTTTAGTAATGAGAATCCAAGTAAGGCTTGCTTCTCTAACTTTTGTAACTTTTGGTTCTCTACCGACTCTTGTTGCACTTTGCTCCATAGCCTCTCCAAAATCGGCAATAAGGTGTGGTTGTCCAAGGTCGACTTGAGCAGATATTCATCGGCCCCTAATTTCAGTGCCTCTTGGGTGTAAGAAAAATCATCATAATTAGTAAGAATGACCGTTTTCAACTTGGGCTTTTTCTTCTTCAGGATCTTGCTCAACTCGATACCGTCCATCCCCGGCATGCGGAT
>JAAZDX010000146.1 GCA_012512605.1 Bacillota bacterium | reverse complement strand
GGCTACAACTACTTGATTCGGTAAAGGCCACAAAATCAGTATTCACCGGACGTTACTACCGATCAAGATAACGTTCGCCGAGCACAACCGCGACATAATCATCATAGGGCCGCCAGGGGGACTGGAGACCCAGGGGAAAAAAACGGCGCCAGCCCCGCCGGTTGGCCTCTAAAAAGCGGTGCCGTCCCTCCCTGCTGGAATCATCCTCGCCAACCAGGGCCAATTTTAAATGCTCGCCGTTTAACGCCGTCCGTAAGGTCGCAGCAAACTCCGCACCGCCCGTCCGGTCTCCGAGCACCACCGTGGCCACCTGAAAATGATTGACCAAGTCTTGCACCACCGGGACCAGCTCAGATACTTCCGCGATCCCTTGGCGGAGCACCCGCCGGTCGTCGGTGGTTAAATCGGCATATCCGAACTTCATCCTTCCCGGATCGAGCGCTAAAATCTGCATTCAATCGGCCTGCCCTTCCAGTTTATGCTCGATTTTCCGCTCCCCGCCGGTTTCACCCCCGGGCGCGTTAGCCCGCAGCAAAGCGGCTTCACCCGCGTAAGCCTCAATCTCCTTACGCAAACGCTCCCTTTCTACCTCCAACGCCACCCTACTCTCTTGCAGCGCCTTAGTCTCGGCCTCCACTTGCTGCAAACGATCCTTGGCCCCATCCAGATCGGTTCTCGTCTGTGCCAGTTCCGTTTGCAATTGTTTCATCCGAAATAAAGCCGTGCGCACATCGTTGGAGACTAAGGTGAGTAATAAAAGGGTGGTTCCGGCAATCAAGACCCCGGTCACCACCGTAATAATCATCGACGTATATTTAGGCCGTAGCCCACAGAGGGACAACCGTTTCTTGCCGACCTTCATCCCAACCCGGTCGCCTAAAAGGGCAATAACCCCGCCCAGCAAGGCGATGGTTAAAACCAGAATAATGCCGTACACTTTGCTCCCCCTCAGCTAGATATTGAACGCTTTGCGGATAAAAAGATATAAACCGTAGCCACCAATAACCAAGTTTTGGAGCCAAGCGCCGACCCACGGCGAGGTCAATCCCGATTGTCCCAGAAAAGTCCCCACAGCCATTAAAACATAATAAAAGATGACATTCAAAAGGGTAATCCCTAACCCCGCCGAAGAGGTACGCCGCTGGGACTGTAAGGCCAAAGGAGTCCCCAGCAGGGCAAAGACCATACAAGCAAAGGGAAAAGCCATCTTCAAGTGGAGTTGCACTTCGTACTGGCGACGTTTTCTGGTGCTTAATTCCGTATTCTCCAGATACCATTTCAACTCCCACCAGTTCATCTCTTCCGGCCGCCGGGACAGGCTAATGACTTGCTCCGGAGTTTTTTCAAAACCGGACGGATTATACCCTTCCGTCACCCGGACCGGGATCACCGCATCTTCCCGGTAGGTAAAGATGTCGCCTTCCCGAAAATACCATCCACCCTCGCCCCACAACAGCTCTTTACTTTTGAGGGTCCGGACCAGTTGCCCATGCTCCATCTCCTGGATCATCACATTGATAAATCTTTCTTCCGCCGCATCGTATTGTTCCGCGTAGACCAGCCTTTTTTTCCCCTCTTAGAGACGTTCCGTGTAGAAATACTCATCAATAATCCCCTTCGGTTTGCCCTGCCTGATAAAGGTCCGCTCTTCCCGGTAGG
>JAAZDX010000145.1 GCA_012512605.1 Bacillota bacterium | reverse complement strand
CTCCTGTGGTCATCTTTTCGGACGGGGGTTCGATTCCCCCCGCCTCCACCAATAAATCCACGCGTACAGCCTCAAGGCTACTAGAGAAATTACATTATTAACACCTACAGATGAATAATATATATAACCGGTATGCAGCGATTGGATCTAACCGTAGGAAAGGAGACGTTGAGCTGAAGAACCATGATATATCTTCGGCGATCGGCGAATTAGTAGAAACCCAGGGCTCCTCCCTGACGGCAGCGGAAGCGATCTCTAAATTAAAGGAAAGTTTTTCGGACGCACAGTTGGAGGAGTTTTATAAAGCATTGAATTTTCCCAATCTAGAGCAAGCAGTGCAAGCGATTATTAATGACATAAAAGGATAACCCCGAACGGGGTTGTTTTTTTTACCCTTTTGTTGCTTGCGAGCAAAATGGAGTTAACCGTTGCTTGCTATAATGAATACAGACAAACAAACAACCTTTTTTCATTTTCCTCCTTTTTATTTAGATGGGGTTTGTCCACATAACCCGCAGTCGCCGAGTAAGCGGGGGCATTATACCCGCTGATGATGTGGTTACTTTTACCTTTGCGAAGGCCTTAGAATCTAAGGCCGGAAAATAAGCAAGCGCCGTTCGGCGCTTTTTTTGTAAAACGGGAACAATTACGGATGGAGAACGTTTTACCTAATATCACCTCCTTTTTATATATTCCCCTCTCCCCTCTTGTGAGGGGATTTTTTTGTTTAGGCGAGCAGGAGGCCGCAAAGGGCGGATAACAAGATGACCGGAATCGGATGGAGACGCCCTTTGATCAGTAGGAAAAGCGCACCTAGAAAGATGAGGATGGATTTGTAATCAATCAACGCCGTACTGCCCAGACGCCAAAGGGCGATGCCGATTAAACCAATAATCGCTGGCTTTACTCCGGTAAAAAAGCCTTTCGCCCATGGTAAGTCCGTTAAACCCTTAAAAAAACGGGCGATGAGGAGAATGATCAGGAAAGACGGAAGGACTACCCCTAAAGTGGCCAGGGTAGAACCCAAAAGGCCAGCCGTGCGGTAACCAACAAAAGTAGCCGTATTTACGGCAACCGGACCCGGTGTCATCTCGGCAATGGCAATCACCTCGAGAAACTCCTGCTGTGTTAACCAGCCATGCTTATAGATGGCGACATCTTGAATCAAAGGGATCATGGCGTAACCACCGCCAAAGGTGAAAGCACCAATCTTGAAAAAAGTGAAAAACAGATCACCCAAAAGGGCCATGGTTGAGATCACCTACTTAAAAGTTATTAATCTGCTGACTTATGATTTATGCTTACGATTCGTTAGGCTTCCGGTTCTTTCGGCTTTTTCTGGGGACGAACGGAATAAAGGATCCCTGCTCCGGCGGCCAGGAGAAGGGCAGGAATGGGCGGAATCTTAAATAAAAGTTGCGCCAGGAAGACACCGATGGCGACTGCATAGGCAAAGGAACTGGTCAGGATCTTGCGACCTAATTTATAGAGAGCATAGCCGATTAGAGCCACGACCGTTGGCCGGATACCATAGAAAATCCGTTCGGCCACGGGGTGACTGGCAAAGCGGGGCAGAAAAAGAGCAATGACCAAGATTATTATGAAGGAGGGGAGCACAACCCCCAGAGTAGCCACAACCGAGCCAAGGACACCGATGGTCTGGTAACCAACAAAAGTAGCGGTATTAATTGCAACCGGTCCCGGCGTCATTTCGGCGATGGCGAGGATCGCAGTGAACTCCTCTGTGTTGAGCCACTGATGTTCCTCGACGACCTCCTTTTGGATCAGGGGGAGCATGGCGTAACCACCGCCAATGGTAAAGGCGCCGATTTTTAAAAACGAGAAAAAAAGAGCAAATAGCGAGGTATTTTTCTTCATAGATTATACACCGTCCTTTTCTTGAATCAATACTCGCTTGGGGTACTGTTTGCGGAGATGAAAAGTGAAAGTTAAGTTTATGCTTTGTTTTTACCGGGTTGTTGGCAGGCCGCGTAATCGGCGTCGCAGGTCGGTCTAATGAAAAATCCATGAGACGAAGAGATAAGGTTATTACCTAATAAAAATCGGGGCGAATTTGAAAAAAGAACCTGGGTGGAGCCCAGGTTCTTTTTGCGTACCTTTATTTACCAGCTAAAGTGGGTTTTGATCTGCTCGACGACCGCATCCGGGGTAAAGCCGAACAGTTTCTTTAAGTCACCCGCTGGTGCGCTCGCGCCAAAACGGTCAAGGGAGATCGCCAGGCCGGCGGGGCCGATCAGTTGATACCAACCGCTGCTAACACCGGCTTCGATCGCAACCCGTGGCAGATCGGTGCCAAGTACACTATTGATGTAGGCCTCATCTTGGGCCATAAAGACTTCACGGCAAGGCATCGAGACCACCCGCGCCTTTTTACCTTGGGCGGCCAATTTTTCTGCAGCGTCAAGGGCCAAAGCAACTTCGCTTCCGGTGGCGATGATCACAAGGTCGGCACCGCCTTCCGGTTCGCTGATAACGTAACCGCCCCGTTTAAACCCGTCCAAATTGGTTCCGGCAAGGGTCGGTACACCTTGTCTGGTTAAGAGCAGGGCAGTCGGCCCATCAGTCCGCTGTAAAGCGACCAACCAAGCCCAAGCCGTTTCGTTGGCATCGGCCGGTCGGATCGTGTGAAGTCCGGGAATGACCCGTAGCGCCTCGGCATGTTCAACTGGTTGGTGGGTCGGTCCGTCTTCGCCTACGTAGAAGGAGTCGTGGGTAAAGACGTAAATGACCGGTTGTTTCATGAGTGCGGCTAAACGGATCGTTGGACGCATATAATCGGAGAACACAAAGAAGGTCGAACCGTAAACCCGGAACCCACCGTGGAGGATCATCCCGTTTAAGATGGCTCCCATCCCGTGTTCGCGGACGCCAAAACGGAGGTTTTTCCCGCTGAAGTCGTCGCCGGTTACATCGTCCGCACCATTGATGTAAGTTTTGGTGGAAGGCGCCAGGTCAGCCGAACCACCGACCAGTTCGGGCAGTTTTGCCGCTAAAGCATTCAATACTTTACCACCGATCTCACGGGTGGCAAAGGAAGTTCCGGTTTCGTACTTGGGTAGTACCGACTCAAGATCAGCGGGGAGCTCCCGCCGCATGATCCGGTCCCAGTCAGCCTTTAAATCGGGATAGGCCACGGCCCAGGCTTCAAAGCGGTTCTCCCAATCCCGGCGACGTTTAGCCCATGCGGCTTGTTTTTCCTGGAAGAAAGTCGCTACTTCGGCGGGAATGTAAAACTCTTCATCGGGCAGGCCTAATTTATTTTTGAGGGCGGCTAAGTTTTCTTTACCTAAGGGCGCACCATGGACATTGGGATTATTGGCAAGGGGACTGCCATAACCAATTTCGGTTTTGGCCACGATCAAGCTTGGACGGTCCAGATCGGTTTTGGCTTCGGCAATGGCCTTGCGGATCTGCTCCGGATCATGACCGTCAATGCGCAGAACCTGCCAGCCGTAGGCTTCAAACCGTTTAACCACATCCTCTTTAAAGGCCAGGTCAGTTGAACCTTCGATCGTAATCTCGTTGTCATCATAGAAAACGATAAGTTTACCAAGTTTGAGGTCGCCCGCCAAGGAACAAGCTTCGGCTGATACCCCTTCCATCAAACAGCCATCTCCGGCAATTACGTAGGTATAATGGTCTATGATCTCATGCCCAGGCCGATTAAAGCGGGCGGCTAACATTCTTTCGGCTAAAGCCATCCCCACGGCGTTGGCGATCCCTTGCCCCAAGGGACCAGTGGTGGTTTCAATGCCGGGGATTTCCCAGTATTCGGGATGACCGGCGGTTTTGGAGTTTAATTGGCGAAAACGTTTCAGTTCTTCCATTGGCAGCGGATAGCCGGTTAAATGTAAAAGGCTAT
The DNA here is from genome assembly GCA_012512605.1 of Bacillota bacterium. Lineage (GTDB taxonomy): Bacteria > Bacillota > UBA4882 > UBA10575 > UBA10575 > Capillibacterium. The sequence continues at coordinate 4,387 of JAAZDX010000145.1, read as the reverse complement.
AGAGGAGGGCAGAACCATGTCCGGCGGAGAGTACAAAACGATCCCGATCCGGCCACTCCGGGTCTGTCGGGTCGTGTTTTAAGGCTTCGGCATAGAGGACAGCCGCAATATCCGCAGTACCCAGTGGCATACCGGGATGGCCGGAATTGGCTTTTTCGACCATATCTGCGGCCAAACCACGAATAGTATTGGCAACTGTTGAAATCATCGGGAAACTCCTTTCCTATTTTTTTGGATAGATTCCAAAATTATTATTTCTTCTTTAGTCTACGATAATCCTTTTAGAAGTAATGTTACGAAATTAAAAAAGAAAGTGTAAGTTATTATTTAGACGCGAACAACCCCAGTTGTCGTGTTAGTGTTATTAGGTCCGGCGGCAGCGGGGCGCGAAACTTTAAACGTTGTTGGTGACGAGGGTGCATGAAACAAAGGCTGACCGCATGAAGCGCCGGACCGGGAAAATTCGGATCAGCCTGTCCGTAAAGGGCATCACCCCATAAAGGGGCCGCTAAAGACGCAAAATGAACGCGAATCTGGTGCGTCCGTCCTGTAATTAACTTGACAAGATGCAGGGCGGCATGGTCCGTACTTTTGAGCGTTCGAAACCGGGTTACGGCGGGTTGGCCGTCCGGGGCGATTAAGCGCTTGACGCCGGTTGCACTTTTTTTGATCGGAGCGGTGATCAAGCCGTGGCTAAAAGGGGGAAGACCGGCGGTTACGGCTAGGTATAGACGGCTGATTGTTCTGTTTTGTAACTGTAATGAGAGCTGTTGGTGGGACCAGGAGCTTTTTGCAATCAAAAGTAAACCGGAGGTTGGCTGGTCCAAACGGTGCACCGGATGGAACGCGGCGGCGGACCCCGTTTTTTGCCAGTGGTAAGTTAGGGCATTTGCGATCGTTCCGGTGCGGTGGAAGCGGACGGGATGGACCAGCATTCCGGCAGGTTTATCCACCACGATCAGATCGGCATCTTCGTAGATGATAGCCAAGTCAATATTTTCGGCGATGATCTCCTGGGGGTTAGGGGGTGGAAACTGCACGAGCAGATCCTCACCACCCTGGAGCGGGGTTTTCGCGTAGACGGGAACGCCGTCTAAAATAATTCCATTGCCTTTTTTCAGGGCAATAATTTGCCGGCGGGAAAAGGAAAAATCCTGGCGCAAGACGGACTCGATGGTCCGCCCATGCCAAGCGGGGAGAATTTTAATCCGGAGGGGAGGGGGCTGAGACTGGGACATGGGTGACCTCCTGATGAATGCTTAATCGCTCCTATTATAACATAGTTATAGGCGCTTGTTACTTGTACCTTCCGCCCGTGGACAAATAGATACACCCTGAATATGCTAGATTGAAAGCTGTTAAATCTACTGTTGTCATTTTGGAAAGCAGGAAAAAGCTTTTCGGCAACGATTCGTTTCGCATGAAGGAGGGAGAAGTATGTACGTAAAGGACGGAATCGAAGGGACGAGTCATTCTCCTCTGGTGCCGCCTTTTTGTCCCCAGGGACAGTTATATACGGTTGTGGCCGGTGATACGCTGTTCTTTATCGCTCAACGTTTTGGCGTATCCTTATCGGCATTGATCGCCGCCAACCCGCAGATTACCGACCCGGATCTGATCTTCCCCGGCCAGGTAATCTGCGTTCCACTGGTAACGACCCCGGTTCCCCATTGTCCGGGTGCTACTTACACCGTGATGCAAGGGGATACCTTGTTTCAGATTGCGCAGCGTTTTGGCGTTACTTTAGAGGCACTGCTTGCAGTTAACCCGCAAATCACCAACCCCGATTTGATCTTTCCCGGGCAAGTAATTTGCTTGCCGCCGACGACAGAGCCGCCCGCAGGTTGTCCGACCGGTTTGACTTATATGGTGGCCCCTGGGGATACGCTTTTTGGCATTGCCCAACGGTTAGGGGTAACTGTCGAGGAGATTTTATTCCTCAACCCACAGATCATCGACCCGAATCAGATCCAAGTCGGGGAATTACTCTGAGTTCCGTTGCCCATGTCGCAGCCGTGCCCACCGCCGCCGCCCGCGCCTTGCCCACCCCGGGAAGAGCGGCCGCCCTATCCTTGTCCGGAAACGCCAGTGGTTAGCCCCAGTCCCTGTCCGCCACGGGAGAAAGAACGCTACCCAACTGTCGCCGGGACGCCGATGCCGGAGCCCTATTACCCGGGAGCTTTTGTTTACGCAAGTCCCCAGGTGCCATGGGAGGAGTGCCCCTATCGCCCGCGCCGCCGCAGACGACTCCGCCGGCGAAGAAGGTTATTTTAAAAGAAAGGAGGCAAAGCCTCCTTTCTGCGGTTTTCTTTCCGGTTCTCTCTCCTTGGGAACCGTTTTGTTTTATTCAAATTTACCATTGATGACGCCATCTGCCGCCGGCAAAAAAACGATAGTTATCAAATTTGTTCTTAAGGTGCCAAGTGTTGGGTGGGCCCGGACAAAACTAAAGTAGCCTCTAAAACTTCGGTCCCGGTTAAAGCGCGACTCCTGGCATCCGGTTGCTGACCGCCCACGAATAAACGGATCGTGCCGGGTTCTAGCCGGAAGGTGCCGGTCTCATCGACCACCGCCAGCTGCCGCGGCCGGAGAATAAACTCCACGGTTTGTTTTTCGCCAGGGGCTATGCACAAGCGTTTAAAGCCTTGTAGCTCCCAGTTGGGGACGGTCACCGCAGCATCAACATGCTGCACATAAAGTTGGACTACTTCATCTCCGGCCACGGGTCCCGTATTTTCCACCTGTACGGTGATCCTTAATGCTTGGTCTTGGTCGATCGCAAAACGGGTCTTGTCAAGTGCTAAGTTGCGATAGGCAAAGGTCGTATAGCTCAGACCATAACCAAAGGGGTACAAGGGTTCTTCTTGCATATAGCGGTAGGTACGGCCCTTCATACTGTAATCGGTAAAGGGCGGGAGCTGGTCAAGGCTCTTCACAAAAGTCACTGGTAACCGACCACCCGGATTATAGTCGCCAAAGATTACCTCTGCGAGGGCGGTTCCGCCTTCTTCACCGGGATACCAAGCCTCAATAATGGCCGGAATCTTCTCCTGTGCCCAATTGATGGCGACTGGGCTGCCGTTGAAGAGCGCTAAAATCAATGGTTTACCCAACGTGGCTACCGCCTTGAGCAGTTCTTCTTGCATACCCGGCAATTCTAGGCTGATCCGGTCGCCGCCACCGTCGGAGTTGGCAACGGCCCCTTCCTCACCCTCCATTTTCGGGGAGAGACCAAGGCAGAGGATGGCCACGTCTGCCCGTTCCGCAGCGGCTAAAGCCTCGGCAAATCCTCTGGTGGGCGCTTCACCCCACATATCGGGTGTCGTGGTAGCCAAGTCGCAACCGGGCGCATATAAAACCTGTACTTCCGGGCCGACGCGAGCTCTAATCCCGGCGAGAGGAGTAACGTACTGGGAAGGGACCCCGAAGTAATTGCCGAGGAGAATATCTTTGGAATCAGCATTTGGTCCAATGACCGCGATCTTTTTGATCCTCCCCAGGTCCAACGGGAGTAAATTGTTTTCATTTTTCAACAAGACCATTGATTCGCGGGCTGCTTCCAAAGCTAATTGTTGGTGTTCGGGAGAGGCGTTAACCTCATAAGGAATGTTGGCATAGGGGACAAGTTCTGGCGGGTCGAACATGCCCAGTTTGAACCGGGTCTTAAAGAGTCGCGCTACTGCCTGGTCAATGGTTTCTTCACTAATTAACCCCTGTTCGACGGCTTTTTGCAGCGAAGCAAAAACCCGTCCGCAATTAAGATCGCATCCGCTGTTCACCGCTGCGGCCGCTGATTCTTCAGGCGAGAAGGTGCATTTGTGGTGTTTATGGATGTCTTCAATGGCACCACAGTCGGAGACCACATGTCCGGTAAAGCCCCATTCTTCTCTAAGGATCTTCTGCAGGAGCGTTGGGGAAGCACAAGCGGGCTCGCCATTGACGCGACTATAGGCGCCCATGACCGACTCAACCTTCGCCTCGATAACGGCATCCCGGAAGGCGGGTAGATAGGTCTCCCGCAGATCTTTGGGCCCGACGACCGCATTGAACTCGTGCCGCAGGATCTCCGGCCCGCTGTGGGCCGCAAAGTGTTTGGCACACGCGGCTACTTTCAAATACTTTGGATGATCCCCCTGCAGACCGCGGATGAAAGCCACGCCCAAGCGGCCGGTGAGGTAAGGATCCTCCCCATAGGTCTCCTGGCCGCGTCCCCACCGGGGATCACGGAAGATGTTGATGTTCGGAGACCAAAAGGTTAACCCCTTATAAATCCCCCGATCTTCTTTTTTGGCAAACTCATGGTGTTTAGCCCGGGCTTCATCGGCAATGGCGGAGGCCACTTCGTACAATAAATCCTGGTTGAAAGAGGCGGCCATGCCGATCGCCT
>JAAZDX010000144.1 GCA_012512605.1 Bacillota bacterium | reverse complement strand
CTACTACTCTGAATAATTGCCGTAACGATGGTACCGACGATGACGCCGATCAGAGGGTTTTTCGTAACCGCCTCCAAAATCTTCCGTAGGCGTTCGCCGGCTACCTTTTTCAAACCTTCACTCATCAGATCCATGCCGTAAATGAATAAGGCTAAACCGCCGACCACCCCAAAGATTAATTCCTTCATCGATATCCTCCACTTTCATCTGTCGAATCTCGAATTTTGCCCCAAATTCCGGGTATAATTTCGCGTTCAAATAAAGGAAACCTTTTCCCGTAGATTACAGGCCCAATCCTTAGATATCTAAAGAAACACGGAGATATATCAATATTCTACCCATTCCCGAACCAATTTTTTGTCCTAAAGATTAATTTGGTTTTAACCCTCCGGCGTCCGTTTTGCCATGAATTCTTGGAGAATCTTCACCCCGGCGCTGGCTCCAATCCGATTGGCCCCAGCTTTAACCATTGCCTCCGCAGCAGCCAGATCGCGGATTCCGCCGGAAGCTTTGACGCCCATCCCCCCACCGGTGACCAGGCGCATTAAGGCTACATCCTCAACAGTAGCACCACCGTGTCCAAACCCGGTTGATGTTTTCACAAAATCGGCCCCGGCGTACTGCGCAAGTAAACAGGCTTTTATTTTCTCCTCCTTATTTAATAAACCGGTTTCAATGATCACTTTAGTCAAAGCTTGCGACCCAGCAGCTTCCACCACCGCTTTAATATCTTGGTAAACCAGGTTATAAAAACCAGACTTTAAAGCCCCGAAGTTAATCACCATATCAATTTCGGCTGCACCACTGGCCACCGCTTCGCGCGCTTCCGCTGCTTTCACCTGATATGTGTTCGCACCCAGGGGAAAACCAACCACGGTACATACTTTAACCGGACTATCGCCCAAAAGGCGCACCGCCAAACTGATATTGGTTGGATTAACACAAACAGAAGCAAAGCCGTACTCCCGAGCTTCGGTACATAAACGTTCGATCTCATTATAGGTGGCATCCGCTTTTAACAGTGTGTGGTCAATTAATCTGGCTAAATCAGCGGGAACATCGAGCGATATGACCTCGACCTTTCCGGCCATCGGCTTACTGAGCTGAAACCCTTCCTCGCCCAACTCAACCATTAACTCCCGGTCGATCTTGGCAATCAACTGTTCCATCGCACCAAGAAACCTCCATATTATAAATTTTACCATCTATTGCTTCTTGGAAAGGCCCGTATTTCCTGCTGTTATCCTCTATCCTTATTCTAAAGTTAACCATTGCGTCCAGACCAAAAAAAGAAAGGGGTTTTACCCCCTTTCTTCATCAAAATATGGTACAGGCCAGCTTAAAAAACAGCTTAAGTATGTTACATCCGCTTCGGCGCGGCCGGTTGAGAAATCTCTCCTAAAGTTTTTGCCACTTCAACCTCGGTTTTCGCCTGTGTCGCCAGATCACCCAGGGAAACCATGCCAACAAGACGGTTGTTATCAACCACCGGTAACCGGCGAATTTGTTGGTTTGACATTAACGTAGCTACCTTGTGGACATCCGTCTCGGGAGAAGCCGTCGCCACCTTCTGCGTCATTACTTCGCGGATCGGTGTCGTGGCTAAGTCTTTACCATGGGCTACGCTTCGAACCACAATGTCCCGGTCGGTAACGATCCCGACCAAATCCGGCCCTTCGCACACTGGAAGCGAACCAACATCGTGCCGTTGCATTATGCGGGCCGCCTCGACCACGGTCGTCTCCGGACTAACCGTCGCCACGTCATCAGTCATAATGTCTTTTATCTTCAGCAGCATCAACCCCCTTTATCTTAGCTTACCCGTTACCCGCCAATTAATACATGGACCATCGGGAGTGATACCTGCTGCTCAGGGAAACTCACTTGTGCGCTTTTGAGCAAGAGCTTCATATTGATTAGTCACCGAATGCCTACACCAACCCTTTAGGTTTCCCCAGGGATTGAATGGGTTTCATCCGCTGACTTTCTGTATTTTCTTGGTAAAAGCATTCTTAGCGAAGCGGAGTTTAAAAGTAGGTCGAGCGTCATCGAGGTCGCAGGCCGCTTTTTCAAAAGAACCATAAAGCAGTTGTCAAACGGGCTGAGCTTTAGAAGGCACCAGATTACTCCAGCTCTTCCGCGATCACACCGGCAATCTCATCGACGATCTTCCCGATCTCCTCCTCGTCGGGTCCTTCCGCCATCACCCGAATTAGCGGCTCGGTCCCGGAAGCCCGGACAAAAATCCGGCCTTTCTCGCCCAACTGCTGTTGGAAGCGGGTGATCACCTCATTGATCCGCCTGTTTTCCACCCATTCCTCTTTCCTCGCCACAGGTACATTCCGCAGAATCTGGGGAAATTTTCGGATTTTCTTTTTCAACTCGGAAATCGGTTGACCTGCTTGGAGCAGAGCGTTCATCAACTGCAAAGAGGTGAGAATCCCATCACCCGTACTATTATGTTCCAGAAAAATAATATGACCAGACTGTTCCCCGCCTAAAACCAGGCCTTTTTGCAACATGGCGGATAAAACTTTACGGTCGCCGTTCTCCGTCACCACCACCGCCCCGCCCGCTTCCCGGAAGGTCTCAATTAAACCCAGATTGCTATAGACCGTGACCGCGATTGTCTTGTGGGGTAAACGTCCCTTCGCCATAAGCTCAAGACCGCAAATCCCGAGGATCTGATCCCCGTCAATCAACTCCCCTTTTTCATCTACCGCAATTACCCGGTCCCCATCGCCATCGTAGGCAAAGCCGATCTGAGCCCCCCGGCGTACCACCTCTTCCTGCAGGGCGGTGGGATCGGTCGAACCACAGCAGACGTTGATCCGAGACCCGTCGTCTTCCGCGTGAAGGGAAATGACCTCCGCCCCGAGCTCAGCAAAGACTTGTGGTGCCACGCTGTAGGTGGCGCCACAGGCACAGTCAAGAACTACGGTGGAGCCGGCAAAACAACGCCCGATTGTGGTGACCAGATACTTGGTATACTCCTCTGCAGCCGTGGTCCGGTGTAAAACCCGGCCGACCTCTAAACCAACCGGACGCGGAATCTCGTTACTTCGTTCGGTGGTAAGACAATTTTCAATCTCTTCTTCAAGTTCATCATCGAGTTTATACCCATGTGCGTCAAAGAACTTGATTCCGTTATCAGCGATCGGATTATGGGAAGCCGAGAGCATCACCCCGGCATCAGCTTTTAGCTTGCGAATTAAATAAGCAACCCCAGGTGTGGGTACCACCCCCAACAGTTCGGCATGGACGCCGGTGGAGGTGATTCCAGCGACTAAAGCCGCTTCCAGCATCCCGCCGGAGACCCGTGTGTCCCGACCGACCAACAAGCGGCCAGGACCAGCCGTCTTCCCCTTTTTATTCACTAAGATATGGGCCCCGACCCGTCCCAGTTGAAATGCTAATTCCGGAGTGAGATCGCGGTTTGCAACACCACGCACTCCATCGGTCCCGAATAATCGGCCCATTTTCTTCCTCCCTTATTTTCCGTTCTCCGTTATTTGGTGCGCAAATACCCTAATATTGTTTAGGCTGTCGCAAACTGGTCAACAATTTCCCGGCCGAAGGCCTCCGCCGCCTCTGGCCCGTTCCCGGTAATAATCTGACCGTCCCGTTCGACACTTTGGCCGGTATAAACGGCACCCGCCTTTTCTAATTCGGGAATCCCATCGGGATAGACCGTTGCCCGTCTCCCCTTTAAAAGGCCAGCCCGAGCTAAGATCACCGGAGCAATACAGATTGCCGCCACCACTTTTCCGGCTTCGGCAAATTGACGTGCCAAGGCATGGACCGCAGGATCAGCAAAATACTGGGCCGAGCCACCACCCCCGACAAAAACGATCGCCCCGTAGTCATCGGACTTAATATCCGCAACCAGAAGGTCAGGCCGGACTTTAAGCCCTAATTTTCCGATGGCCTCCCCGGTAGTGGTGGAAGCAGTCACCACCTCGATCCCTGCTGCCGACAGAATCTCCTTCGGCACCTGGTATTCTTCATCCCGAAACTCGTGCTTCGCAATGATGAAAACCGCTTTCTTTTTCATCGCTGATTCCTCCTTTTTCCCTAGATTAAGTAGAGGATCCCTTCTCGCCTTCCGCCTGTTCCAAAACCACAACAGCTTGTGCAAGCCGCTGCAACACTTTTTCCTTACCGAGTGCGGCTAAAAGTTCAAACAAACCCGGCGTCGCCGTTTGCCCAGTCACCGCCACCCGTACCGGCATAAAGAGCTGTCCCGGTTTGATCTGCATCCTTTCCGCTAGCGCCCGTAAGGTTTGCTCCAAGTTTTCTTCGCAAAAATCCGTAACCTGCTCTAAGACAGCAATGGCTTCCTTAAGGATCGTCGCTGTTTCGCTAACGGTTCCCTTTTTCCCAACCATCAGTTCCGGGGCCGGCGGATCAATCTCATCCCGTAGGAAGTAGCCGACCGCAGCGGAAAGATCGGACAGAAGTTTAATCCGCTCCTGGACCAGCGGCATCAGGCGGACTAAATACGCAAACTGCGCGGGCGGACAGGGTTCCGGCAGTAACCCGTCCTTTTGTAAAAACGGAAGCGCACGCTTGGCTAGTTCTTCGTGGGATAACTTCCGAATATAAATTCCATTAAACCAGTCCAGTTTTTCGAGGGAAAAATTGACCGGCGAAGTATTAATTCGTTCGACCGAAAAGGCCTCCACCGCTTGGTCCAAGGTGAAAAGTTCCTGGTCCGTCGCAGGATGCCACCCTAAAAGGAGCAGAAAATTGACGAGCGCTTCGGGGAGATAACCCTTCTCTTTAAACTCGCCAACCCCCGTTGCACCATGACGCTTACTGAGTTTTCCTTTACCGTCCGGTGCCAAAAAGATTGGCAGATGGACAAAGGCCGGCAGGTTCCACCCGAATGCGGCATACAGTAAAAAATGCCGGGG
>JAAZDX010000143.1 GCA_012512605.1 Bacillota bacterium | reverse complement strand
CCAGGACTTTACCGAGTTCCTCTGTCTCCGCCGGGCTCTCCGACCATATGACAAGGTTTCCACCGGTCTCTTGCTTTACCCGCACCGGACTTCCCCCTCCAATCTCTTTTGGTTCAAGATTAGCATAACCCTTTTCCAGCGTCAAGTTCCGTACTTAGTCGGCGAGGACCTGCTGGAGAAAGGTTCTGATCTCCCGTGCCGTCGGCGGACAGCCCGTAAGCGTGTTATTAAGGCCACGCGTACAAGTACCTATTCCGATCCCACCACCTTGTTCCCCGCGAAACCCTTGTCCAATCTTAATCTTTTTGTTACCATCCTTTAACCCTGCCAGTTCCCCATCCTCCGCCATCCGGTGCAGCGCATGAATGAGCGAACCATAGCAGGCCGAACAGGCATCCCGTTCTTCAGCATACCGGGCTAGCGTCTTCGCCCGTCCAGTCAAGCGGAAACGGCCCGCCTTTTTTGCCTCCGGGTTAACCTCGACCACAACCGCGCTGGCAAGACAGGTCGACCCCACACCCAGGTTCACCGCCAAGTCCAGGTAGGGAACCTCCGCGGCCGCGAGCCCCAACAACGAAGCGGCGTAGCTGTCAAGCAGCACCGGGTCGGTCCCGGCCAATAACTGGCCCATCGGTACCGGGTTTCCGCCTTCCTCAAAGGTAAGGTCCCCACAGATTGCATCGACGATCGTGAGGTCAACCGGAAGGACCGCGGCCAATTGCGCAATCGGCCGGTGCAGCCCAAGCCGGTGAAAACGCCGTTTCTCATGGTCCGGGATACAGCCCTTCAGGTTCTTCAGGGCACAGGTCAACAGAGTTTGGCAATGGGCTTTTAAGACCGGAAGGTTAATTAAAAAGTCCACTTCTAACGGGGCGGTGCAGACCGCTATTTCTTCCCCTTCCACCTTTTTCTTAATGGTCCGGTCTTTTTTTAGATCAAGCAGTTTAACTCCGTACTGCTTCGCCAGGTCCCGATAGCCGCAGACCTGAAAAGCTGCCTCCGTCTGGGCCCCCACCCAGGAGCTCTCCATAATGATCAAGTCGGAATAGCCTTTCGCCTGAAAATAACGGATAACACCCTCAACAATCTCCGGATGGGTCGTTGCCCCGGAAGCCGCTGGCTTGTCCAAGACTAGATTGGGTTTTAACCCAATCGTCGCCCCCGGCCGCAGCGCTGTTTCGGGTTTTAATTGCGCCAGTAAAGTTTCGACCATTTCCCGTGGATTCTCACCATAAACAATAGTAATTTGGTTGTTTAGCATGGTTACCCCACCTTTTTTTGAAATTCTTCTTTATTTACAATATAATTGCTTCTACTGATTTTCTACAATTATAGCACAGCGTGGGCCAGCAAGTTATCCCCAATAATAAAGCTCCCTTCGAAAGCAAGGGTTCCATCCTTAGCTTGAAGGGAGTATGTCGGTGGGTCTTTTCTCCTTATTTTGTTTCTATTCCTTTATGCGACTTAATTTCGAATGATTGTAAACCCATAATCTGAGGCTGGGGAGCATATCCCATGGAAGAAAGTTTAAAATCATCAAAACGGGCGGTATATGTTGACTTTGGATCCGCACTTGTAAACAAACCTGCTCTAATAAACTCACCGTCTTGCTGTTCGACTGGTACATTCCCCCAGACCTCTACACCATTCACGTAGAGATAAACCCGGTTTCCGTTCTGGATGACTTTTAAAATATTAACCCCTGGACTGATTGTGGTATTAGCGGAATTTATTTGTTCGTTTGTTTTCTTATATTCTTCAAGGATTACGGTTGCACTCTGCTGCTTCAGTACCTTTAAGTATTCGACTTCGCCTTGATCGGGGCGGACCCGGAAAAAATAATAGAATTCTCCGGGAGTTACAAGACTTCGTACGTTAAAAACTAAGCCGCATGTTCCCCTTTCCCATTCGGGTCTATCCCAATCAGCCCATTTAAGGGGGTATGTGGTTACTTCCACCGTATAATTATGGGGGACCAGCAAGGGCGAGATTGTGCGGATGAATTGGGGGTTTGTTCCATAATAATTATCAACCATAATCTCATATTCGCCCCCACCCTCTACCGCAACATAGTTCTGGTAAGATCCATCATCGTAATATTTCACATCCCAACCGCTCCAATCATCGGAGAAATCTTCCGACCAACCGATCAGCTTAAAATTAAGATCGGTCATATCCTTCGTCACGGTAAACTCATAGGGGGCCGGTTGGAACATATAATGATCTTTATGGGCCCAGATCTTCACCCGATTACCTTCATTGGCCCTGAATTCCCAAGTCCCATCATATCCCGTCAGTTTGTACGCTTTCCTTCCATTTATGTCATACTCAATTGTCACCCCGGAGATTCCCTCTTTCCCATCTAAGGCAGTAACCCGCCCAGCAATTCGGCAGTTCCCCACTTCAAAAGAAACGCGGCAACCGGAGAACAAAAGGATGATGACCGCCAATACAACTAAGGTTAAATAAGTAAATCTTCTTTTATTTATCGTAAATCCCTCTTCTCTACATGTTTTTTTGTCTACTTCGCTTCGCACAAGACTTAATTTATTGCTGACAAGCGCGGATAAAACCAGTAAATAACCACTGAGCATCGGGGGTCGCGAGCCGTTCCGGATGCCACTGCACTCCGAGAAGAAAGGAGTCCTCGCTTCCTTCAAGCCCTTCAATCACGCCGTCATCACTGCGGGCGGTTATTCTTAACTCAGGAGCCGGGTCTTTTACCGCCTGATGATGGTGGGAGTTGGTCCAGATTTCAGTCGACCCGATCACCCTGGATAGCAGAGAACCAGCGGTAATGGTCACCCGGTGGCTAACCTGATCGCCCGGAATCCGCTGGTTGTGTTCCAGCAGAGACTGGTTTGACCCTCGCGGGTATTGGCTGGGTAAATCCTGGTAGAGGGTTCCGCCAAAGGCCACATTTATGGCTTGGATTCCCCGGCAAATCCCCAGCACCGGTAGGCCCTCCGCCCTGGCTTTACGGATAAGGTGGATTTCCCAACGGTCCCGTTCAAGATCGACCGTTCCTAGCTGCGGATGAGGTTCTTCGTGAAAGTAAGCTGGATCAAAATCGCCACCTCCGCTGCAGAGCAGCCCTTGACAAAAGCTACCCAAAGGACGATCAAGCATGACCAAAGCCGGAAGCAGGACCGGAACGCCGTCGGCTTTTTCGATCGCGCGGCAATAGGCCCCAGCCAAAGTGTACTGATCGGGCTTACGTTTGCGATCGTGACAACATGTAACACCGATGACCGGTTTGATCCGATGCCCCCCTTCCCTCTTTATCCAGTATATTCCCATTATAATCTATGTTTCAATCACTTGTAAAATACTTCCGACCAGGTTTTCTAGGTTGTCCCGTCTCTTTCCCGGTACCAACAGAATAACGGAACAAAGAAAGGGATTTATCCCCGCAACCAGAATAAAATAGAAGCAAAAATTTAATGGAGATGACATAAAGACATTAAAATTTATGGAGGTTAGAAAATGAAGTATATAAACAAGCCGAATTCCCGCGTATCCCTGCTGGTGCTGGCCTTTTCCTTGGTTTTTTTGTGCGCAGTAGTCGCGGTGGCCAATAATCAATCCAGTAAGGATCTGGAGGTCAAACCGCCATCCCCTCCCGAGCAAACCAGTTCTGAACAGTTTTTACGCTTTTGGTTCCAAATTACGCCGCCCGGTCAAAGCAAGAAGGATTTCGACTTCAGACCGCCAACCACGCCGCCAAAATCCCCGGGTGAGCTTCAAGAGATCCGCTATCTTCTGTTGGGAAATGTCGACCCGGAGTTGGCTTTGATTATCCGGCTGACGGATGAAGCAAAGGAACGACGGATCGACCCCAATCGTTTTGCCGATTACCTGACCGCCCAACAGATCCCTTACCGGAGCTACCTTTCGTTCTCCGACCGGATCAACAATCTCATCCTGGAACTCTGCCTTTATGACCTGGGAAAGGTGTCAAAAAACGACCTCATCAATTACTTGCAACGCCTCCGGTTTTCTTCATACCGGTTATCCCCCGAGGAAAATACCTTTAATTATATAACCGAACTGATCGAAAACCACATCTTCTCGACCACAGAAGCAATCGATAGTTTGATCCTCCTAAAACAAAAAACAACCAGCCGGTGGTAAATGTAAAGGGATAGCACCGGATTGGTGCTATCCCTTTACTTCGCTTTTCGTCTCAGTGAAGACCAGTTTTGGTTCGAAACCTCCGGGCCCCAGTTCCAGCCACCCGTAACTGGGACCCTCTCCCCTATTGTTCCGACTGAGGCTTCCGGGGTTAAAAAGCAAGATTCCTTGTTCGTAATTGATCAGAGGACAATGGGTATGACCGAAGACAATCAGATCCGCCCCCCGCTCCTGCCCTTCAAGGAACAAACGGAGGAGATCCCACTTCACCTGGTACCGGTCGCCATGGGTCAGGAAGAGTTTCTGTCCGCCCACGTTTAACAATAGTTCCCGGGGCTGGGTCGAAAAAGGATCGCAGTTTCCGGCCACCGCCGCCAAAGAATGGGCGGGAAACTCCCGGGCTAATTTAGTCAGATCACTACTACCGTCGCCCGCATGGAGCAGCAGATCAACCGGGCCCGCTGCTTTAACCACTTGGCGTAAAAGTCGGTAATTGCCGTGGGTATCTCTGACGACAAGAATCCGCAAATAGCGTTCCCCCTCATCTATGACAAATGTAACAAGTGACGGTTGTCGTCCCGTTGGAGTCTATTCACGCTCTTCTATGACCCTCGGTTTGCCCAAGCTTGCTCGGTAAACAGCTGCCTTCCCAATGTCAAGCCGTCATCCCGGAAATTCATTCAACAGGTAGGCACGGAATTTGCGCATGGCCACCGCCCGGTGGCTGATCTGGTTCTTCTTTTCTTCCGAAAGTTCGGCCATGGTTAGATCGTATTCCGGCAGGTAAAAAAGGGGGTCATAGCCAAAACCCCCTTCCCCCCTGGGAGCCAAGGTAATGATCCCTTCACAGGTGCCCTCGGTGGTCCAAGCAACACCCTCCGGCGAGACGAAAGCCAACGCCGAACGGAAACGGGCGGTCCTTTCTCCCCAAGGGACCCCTTTCATCAACGCTAAGAGCTTTTCGTTGTTCTTGGCGTCATTGCCGTGTTCCCCGGCGAAGCGGGCCGAGTAAACACCGGGCGCGCCGTTTAAATAATCAACCTCCAGACCGGAATCATCGGCCAAAGCCCAGATTTGCAGAGCTTTCGCCACGGCAGAGGCTTTTTTTAGCGCATTTTCCCGGAAGTTCGCCCCGTCTTCTGCCACTTCCGGTACTTCCGGAAAATCGGAAAGGGAGGGGATTTGCCAGGGAAGACCAGCAAGAAACATCTTCAGCTCTTTTATTTTCCCTTTATTCCTCGACGCCAGGACGAGTCTTGGCAACGGCTACCCCTCCGATTCTCTGCGACAAATCACCGAGGACATTCTGTTGAAAGGCCACCAATTCACTGATGCCCTTATTCCCCAGACTCAACAAGATTTCAAACTCCTCCTGGGAAAAGGGAGCCCCCTCCGCCGTGGCCTGAACCTCCACCAGTTGGCCCCTGCCCGTCATCACCAGATTCATGTCGACCGAAGCGCGCGAATCCTCATGGTAACAAAGGTCCAAGAGCAGTTGATTATCGACAATACCCACACTGGTCGCGGCCAGAAAATCGTAGAGCGGTAAGGGTTCTTGGTCGTCTTTCGCCACCGCCGCCAGGGCGTCTACCAAAGCAACAAATGCCCCGGTAATTGCCGCGGTCCGCGTTCCCCCATCGGCTTGAATGACGTCACAGTCGATCCAGATGGTTTTTTCCCCTAAAGCCGTCAGATTAACCACGGAGCGCAGGGACCGACCGACAAGGCGTTGGATCTCCTGGGAACGCCCCGACGGTTTCCCTTTTGACACTTCCCGGATGTTCCTTTGGGGAGTTGCCCGGGGAAGCATGGCATATTCAGCCGTGATCCATCCTTGCCCGCTGCCCCGTAACCAGATCGGTACTCTATCTTCAATCGTCGCCGTACAGATCACTTTAGAACCGCCCACTTCAATCAGGACCGATCCTTCGGCGTGCTGGATAAAGTTCCGTGTAATTTTCACTGGTCGCAATTGGTCTAGTTGTCTTCCGTCAATTCTATCCATTTTATCCTCCGTCACTTCATTAATCTCGCCCAAAACGACGTCATGATTCGATTTGGCTTGAGCTCGATTCACTCGCATTCTCTACTAACTATATATAAGCATCTCCCCACTGTCAACTTCCAAACACCTTGAATTTGTCGGTTAATTCAATTTTTTACTTGCTTTAGTGCTTTTTCCAAAAGGCAAAAGGAAATATCCGGGTATTCCTTGGCAATCAAACCCAAAGTGGAGAAGAGGTAATGCTCGTCAAGGTAAAAATCGGGCGCATGCGGCTTTAAAAGTTCAGGGTGGTCGGGAGTTGGTAAGACCCCCGCCAGGATCCGCTGGGGTTCCGGAGTATGCACAAATATACCGCCGGTCCCAATGACGGTCTTCAATTTGGCCAGGTCCTTACCCTCTTGGAGATAACAAACCCCCTGGGGCGAATAAACCCGTTCGATCTTACCCACGTGTCGCTCCGTCGCCCCTTTAACCGCCAGGTAGCCAAGGACCACCTCCAAGCGCCGGTCGGCCGGGCTGTCCGGTATGTAATGGGGCGCATCCATCCGTGCACGGACCCGGGCAATGACCTCTTCAACCGTAAGATCGGCGAGGGTGGCAATCAGTTGTGGCGTAAACAGTTCTAACATTGCAACCGCACTCACCCGCATCCCCAGATCCCCTTCGACCGTCCGTTTCACTTTTGGTTCGGGCAGTCCATGGGTAAAGACGTGAGGCTTGGTTGGACGACCTTCGGCAATACTATGAACGTCAGTCGTCGCCCCGCCCACATCAACCAGGAGGAGATCACCCCACCCCGGTTGGCCATTGCCCGGCCCGGTCGCCAAACGTTCCGCAGCAGCTTGGACCGCCGCCGGGGTCGGCATCAGGATCCCGTCGATCTCCCTTTGCACCTCCGCCAAACCCTTGGCGTAGATGATCCGTTCGAAAAAAACTTCCCGGATCTTGGCCTGCACCGGCTCGATATTTAACCGGTCCAGTTCCGGAAGGACATTCGGCACCCGGTAACAAACCTTCCCCGCCTGCTTGAGGGTTGCTTCCACCTCGGCGGCGACGGTTTTATTTCCAGCCAGAACCACTGGGACAGCCAACGGGCTCGCCGCAAGGAGGGCGCCATTATGACGAAGCGCCGTCTTGTTTCCGCCATCAGTCCCTCCAGCCAGTAAGATCAGGTCGGGCTTAAGGTTAAAAAGCTCGTCAAGATCGGGGGCGGTCAACTCATAACTAAAACTGCCAACAAGACGGGCTCCCGCTCCGAGGGCCGCTCTTTTGGCGGCTTCAACCGTCAATTCGGGGACCAAACCGATGGCAACCATCCTTAAACCACCCGCCGCGCTACTACACCCCAAACGCCGCTCATAGGCAAGCGCGCCGACTTCTTTAGTGAGCCGCTGCAGCGCCTGCTGGTAACCGACGATTAGACCGTCCGTCACCGTCGTCAAGGCGCTGGCCGTGCCCAGGACAGCGGGCTTCGCCAAATCGACCGCGGTCAACTTCGTGTAGGTACTGCCAAAATCGATCAACAAATAGGGGCGCACACCGGTCACTCCTGTTCATCTTCTCCTCGGGCTTATTCATTGTCCGACTGGTGTTTGAAAGTAAGCAATCAGACCCTGGCTGATCCCATCGATTATTTTATCCTGAAACTCCTCGCTCAGCAGGAGCTTTTCTTCTTCCTGGTTCGAGATGAAACCCATCTCGAAGATGACTGCTGGCATCTGTGCCTCCCGGGGGAGGACAAAGTCCTTACTGGACATGATCCCACGGAAGTGCTGGTTAGTCCGGGCCAAAACCGCATCGGCAAGCGCTTCAGCTAAAACTGCGCACTCGCTCCGGTCCGGGTGATACCAGATTTCCAGGCCGTGAATCTTCCGATTATCGTGGTTGTTGGCGTGAATACTGAGCAGAACGGCCCCACCCGCCCGGTTGGCAAGGGCTACCCGGTCATAGAGCCATAGATAACGGTCATCCTCACGGGTCAAAAGAACCTCCGCCCCAAGGTCCTCCAACTTTTGCTTGAGACGGACCGCCACCGCCAGGTTCAATTCCTTCTCCCGTAAGCCCTTCGGACTGATCGCCCCAACGTCGGCGCCGCCGTGTCCCGGATCGAGAATGATCACCTTCCCGGACAAGGGCGCGTTTTTAACCTCCACCGTCATCACTCGGCGGTCCTGGTTCCAGGACACACTATAGTCGTGGCCGCGGGGAATCGTTAATTCCACTTCCACGGTCGATGGTTCCGGCTCCCGGAGTCTAAAGATGGAGTCTGCGCCCGTCGCGGCTTGCAGTTCTGCCCCCAGTTTGGTCTGGGGGATCCTGATGTAAAGTTTTCCCGTATTCGGGTCATAACGGGGCTCGCCCGGCAACCGGCCCGCACTCTTTAAAACCAAGCGGCCCCCGCCCCCGTCTGGAAGCCAGGTCGCCTCTTGTAGTTCCGTAATGGTCCGAATCAAGAGCCGCGCCGGATTCGTTTCGTCAATGCCCACGACACAGTTGCGGGGTTCTTTAATATCCAACACCAAGCGAATAGTCTTGGGATCAAACTGGCTGACCCGGATGCTCTTCACCCACGTATCGTTCCCCGGTACAGTCAAGGCCGGACCGGTCAGCGTCACATCCCAGAGGTCGATGAGCAGCCGGTGGGGATTGAGAAGATAATCCACTCTATACTGCACAGGCCCGGAAGTTTCAACATAAATCTCCGGTACCGAACTGACCAGCTGAAAGCCGATGTCCTTTAAGACGACATTAAAATCAAGGCGTAAGCCCCCGGGAGCACTAGTCTGCCGCTTGAGCTTATACCCGACTAAATATTCCAGATCAAAGACCACCCGTACCGTATTGTGGTCAAACCGACTGACCCGTACCCCTTTGACGGGACCACCCGTAAGCTCTGCGGTGGATAACGCCGGATCCAGTTCCACCCCGGTCAGGTCGATCACCAACCGCTCGGGCTCGGCCAAAAGAAAAGAATTATAGGTAAAATCCCCATTGATGATCAGGTCATAACTTAATCTCCCCTGGTCGCTCGTCCGGGCTACCCCCAACAAGGTGTTACCCTGCGCTGGCTTATCCACTGGAGGCGCGGCCGCCGCCGGCCAGGAGAACAGTTCTGCTCCGGTAAAGGGAGAAAAAAGAAACAGCAGAACAAAGGCGATGATTAATCCGATTCTCTTCTGGTTCGTCGAGTTTTCCACAGTTAGTCCTCCCGCCAAAGCAATGTTCATGGTATGAATCTTCGACTTACAGCGAAGGGTTCCTTCCCTTCGGGCGTCCAACCCTGGCAGGAATATGTTGGGAACGCCCTATTCCACCTTTTCCAGCGGTGCCAGTTCGACCAGGAGTTCTTTTATACCCAAACCCGGAAAAGCCACCTTCACCTTAGCGTCTTGACCGCTCCCTTCCACGGTGATAATCGTTCCTTGCCCCCACTTCCGGTGGATCACTTTTTCCCCGGGGCGGTACGTTACGGAGCCAGCTATCCCGGGTGGGGAAGGTACCGACGCGGTCGGTTTTAAGAACTGGACTCCACGGGTCTCCACGGCTGGTTCTTGCGCCGTTTCTTCCGGCCGCAGGAGAAGCGCCGCCGGGATCTCCTGAATGAAGCGGGAGGGCACTTGGTACTGGGTGTTACCGTACAGGGTACGCATCTGCGCATAGGAAAGGTATAAACGCTGGCGGGCGCGGGTCATCCCTACGTAACAAAGGCGTCTTTCTTCCTCCAACTCCGCTTCATCCAGGAGTGAACGGCTGTGGGGAAAGAGCCCTTCTTCCATGCCAACCAGAAAGACAACGGGAAACTCCAACCCTTTCGCCGAATGGATCGTCATCAGCGTTATGCTCTCTTGCTCTTGGTAATGATCGACATCGGCCACTAAGGCAACGGTCTCGAGAAACGCGCCCAACGTTTGGTCGTCGCTTTCTTTTTCAAACCCGGTGGTGATCGAAAGGAATTCGTTCAAGTTTTCCAGCCTGCTCTCGGCTTCCACCGTTCCCTCTTGTTGCAAACTGGCCAAATAGCCGGATTTATTCAAGATCTCCTGTGTTAAGTGGGAGATGGAAAGTCGCTCTTGTAAAACCAAAATTTCCTCTAAAAACGCGGCAAATCCGGCAAGGGCTTTCACCGCCCGGCCGGTTAAACCAGGAACTTCCCCAACCCGCCGGAAAGCGTCCATGGTGCTTAAACCTTCTGTTTCAATAAAGGATAAAAACCGTTCAACGGTGGTCTCACCGATCCCCCGTCTTGGCGTGTTAATCACCCGCCGCAAACTGATCCGGTCGTTCGGGTTGTAAACCAGCTTTAAGTAGCTGAGCAAGTCCCGGATCTCCTTGCGGTCATAGAAACGTTGCCCCCCAACCACCTGGTAGGGAAGGCCTTTTTGGATCAAGATCTCTTCAAACACCCGCGACTGCGCATTGGCCCCGTACAAAAAAGCGAAATCAGAATAGCGATAACCTTCGGACCGGATCAGTTCTTCCAGTAGTTCTTTTGTAAAATGGAGCCCGGCCGTCGGCGCCGCAGCCGATCCGGTATATCTGGAGTATACCGTCTGGTACCTTTCGGGATCCTCGAGT
>JAAZDX010000142.1 GCA_012512605.1 Bacillota bacterium | reverse complement strand
TGCCAGGGTCACAGGGTAGTCATAGTTACATCGTAAGAGGCCAGGGGTTCGACTCCCCTCATCTCCACCAGATAGTTAATCAAAACCCTTGCGCAATCAAGGGTTTTTTGCTGTCTACCGAAAACAATCTATACTTATGCCTAATCTTACTGAATTCAACGTGAAAAGCCGTTAAATAAGCCACAAATCCTGGGGCTTTTTTATATAGCGTACCAGAAGAAGAAACTAAGGGGGAACAGAAATGAAACAGAAATAGATTGGAGTTTGAAAGGGGAAAAACCTTTTAACTGCGATTTAATGAAATTATTTATCTAGTAGCTAACAAATTTTTTGAGGAGGCATTTCGTTGACACACCAAAAAATTGTTGTTCTAGCCTATTGTCTTGTTTTAATTCTCTTTTGTACTTTATTCGTTCCCTGGCAAGGAGTTTTTCATTTTCAAAGATCTGTATCTGATTTTAACAATAATGGTATGGTTTATGACCACCAAGCAAAAATTTTTCTCGGTTATGCGCCAGTATTTCGCGATCCGGGTTTTGATTATGACGAACAAATGATTGAATATATCGGAAAAAGAATAGGCATTCCTAGCATGGATTCACGGCATCTGAATCGCACTTCCATTTCCTATAATATTGATCTCAGTAGATTGGTTGTAGAAATATTTGTTTTAACTGTCTTTGCTGCAATGATCTATGTAATTATCTCAAAAAATGAGCGGGACGATTATAAGAATGAATGATCTTGCTTTCTTCTGCACGATACATATTTCACCTAGCGTGTTTTTTATCGGGGTGGAAGTGACGGGCTAATCCTCCTTCCATCAACTTTCGGCTGCGCAAAGCGGACTAATTATGATAAGATAGATTAGACATCATCAATATTAACGGGAACGGGGAAGTGATTATGATGTGGACCGTGCTTACCGAGCATTTGATCTTTCATAATAGTATCTTAGATTACCTGCTTTCGCTGGTCATTTTTGTGGTTGGCTCCTGGGTCCTTCGTTTTATTAAGAAATTCTTACTGACCAGATTGGGCCGCTGGGCGAAGAGAAGACAAAAAGAGTTAGTCTCTTTCTTGATTAGCAGTGGGGAACAGAACCTTTTGCCCCTGATCTACCTGGGTGTTTTCTACCTAAGTATTCATCGGCTAACCCTTTCGTTGCTTTGGAACAGAATCATCAACAGTCTGTGCCTTTCTTTGTTGGTGTTTTTCGGGGTCCGTTTTCTCCTCTCGATACTCAACCGTGGTCTGGATTTTTATTTCCTCAAGCACAAAACTGATGCGACCAAACAATACGCTTTCCGGATCGTTTCTAAGTTCTTCACCGTATTGGTATGGATTTTAGCTTTTATCGTTTTCCTTGACAACTTAGGTGTCGAGATCTCCGCTCTGGTCGCTGGACTTGGAATCGGCGGTATTGCGGTCGCCCTGGCCGCACAGGTCCTCCTCAGTGATCTATTCAGTTATTTTACCATCTATTTTGACCGCCCTTTTGAAGTCGGTGACTACATCATCATTGATAACTTCTCCGGAACCGTCGAAAATATCGGGCTAAAGACCACCCGTCTGCGCAGTCTGACCGGCGAAGAACTAGTCTTTTCAAACACGGACTTAACAAGCTCCCGCCTGCGCAATTACAAAACAATGACACGGCGGCGCATCTCCTTTACCATTGGCGTAAGCTACCAAACCGATCCCGCACTCGTCAAAGAGATCCCCCAAATCCTCGCTGATATTGTGAACAGTATTCCCGATACCGAACTGAACCGGTCCCACTTCAGTGGTTTCGGTGATTACAGCTTCCGCTTTGACGTGGTCTATTATGTCCTCACCCGCGACTATATCAAGTATATGGACATCCAACAGGAGATTAATCTGAAAATAATCGAGGAATTCAGCAAACGCGGGATTAAACTAGCATATCCTACCCAAACCCTGTATCTACGTAACGGTTGATCAAAAAAGTCCGGCGGGTTCATCCCGACCGGACTTTAAAATCAATCGTGGTTTCGGCGGATTAGACAGGCTTTACCGTCGACTAATCAATAGAACACCTGTTTCGGTTTAAACATTAAACCGAAACAGCGTCACATCCCCGTCTTTCATCACATAGTCCTTTCCTTCCAAACGAACGAGTCCTTTTTCCTTCGCGACCGTATAGGAACCGCACGCCATCAAATCATCGTAGGCAATAACCTCGGCCCGGATAAAGCCGCGTTCAAAATCACTATGGATTTTACCGGCCGCTTGCGGGGCCCGTGTCCCTTTTTTGATGGTCCAAGCCCGCACTTCTTGTGGACCGGCGGTCAGAAAGCTAATTAATCCAAGAAGATCATAACCGGCCTTGATCAAGCGATCTAAACCCGACTCTTTAAGCCCTAAATCCGCCAAGAAAACCTGTTTATCCTCCTCGTCCAGCTGGGCGATCTCTTCTTCAAGCGCCGCACAGATTAGAATCACTTCTGATCCTTCGCGGGCGGCAAGATCATGGAGGGCGGCAAGCCAGGGGTTCTCGCTCCCGGCCGTGGTCAGATCTTTTTCGGAAATATTGGCGGCATAAATCACCGGTTTATCGGTGAGTAAAAAAAGGTCGCGAACCAGTTCTTGCTCAGCCCCGCTGAAAGATTGAGCACGAACAGGAAGCCCGTCTTCCAACCCTTGCTGGATCTTCAGGTATAAGTCCAGTTCGTCCAGGAGTTTTTTATCCCCGGATTTCGCCATATTCCTGGTCTTTTCGATCCTTTTACCCAGCGTCTCCAGATCAGCCAAGATCAATTCCAAGTTAATAATCTCCACATCACGCTGGGGGTCGAGGGAACCTTCCACATGAGCAATGTTATCCTCGGCAAAGCAACGAACGACGTGGAGAATCGCATCTACCTCCCGGATATGGGCGAGGAATTTATTGCCTAGACCCTCCCCACGACTAGCCCCTTTTACCAATCCAGCAATATCGACAAACTCAACGGTCGCCGGGGTCACCTTCTTCGGGTGGTACATCGCGGCCAAACCCGCCAAACGCCCATCAGGAACAGCAACAACCCCTACGTTTGGTTCGATGGTGCAAAAAGGATAGTTGGCGCATTCGGCACCCGCTTTCGTAATCGCATTAAATAAAGTGCTTTTTCCGACATTCGGCAATCCAACAAATCCGATCTTCATTCCGGTCTTCGCTTCTAGTATGATCCTATATATCTAAACATTCCTTTATAATAGCAAATACAATGGTTTTTAGCAACCAAACCACACCCGGCAAAAAAAATTTAAAGTTTTTTGCCATAACCTGTTGCAATTGGATAAATTCTATGGTAATATAATGGTACATTCTTCAGTGGTGAGTGGCTCAACCTGGAGAATGGAGAGCGCCTCAGGCGTTAGGGCCCAACGACTGGAGCAGCTCGCCTCCCTCTTGACCACGCCGGCAGTCAGAGAGAGTGAAACCAATTATTATCCCAACTAATTCAAATAAACTTTACTTTTCGCCACCGTTTCGGGTGGCTCTTTTCTTTTCTCATAAAACTACCAAACCCATAAAATGCAGGGCATGCGCCCCTCATATTTTACCCCTAATTGCCAATAATAATATTACCTCTTCGGCTCAGGAGCGAAACCTATGAAGTCTTTTCGAATTGATCTCCATGTCCACACCCGGGAATCAAGCTTTTGCGGACGTACCGAAGGGCGCTTGGTCGCCCAATTATACAAAAAAGCCGGTTATGACGGCATTGTCATTACCGACCACTATAATCGGAGGTTCTTTCGTAAATTCCCCCAGTCTCTACCTTGGTCCGCACGGGTTGATCACTTTCTGCAAGGTTATCGCGGGGCCCAGGAAGAAGGGGAAAGAATCGGTTTAACAGTTTTATTAGGAATCGAACTTAAGTTTGACGATTCGCCCCGGGAATATTTAATATACGGGATTGACGAAACGTTTCTCAAAAACCACCCCGCACTATACAAGATGGGGATCGCAAAATTCCGGAAATTTAGTAAGCAACTCCCCCCTAGCGAGAAAATCCTGATCTACCAAGCCCATCCCTTTCGACCCGGGATCACACCAGCCCCGTTGGGGTTAATAGACGGAATCGAAGTCTACAACGGTAACCCCCGGCAAAATTCCAATAACAACACGGCGCTTGCTTTCGCTCGGCAGAACAACCTGCGGATGATCTCCGGTTCCGATTTCCACCGCCTCCCAGACTTAGCCCGCGGTGGATTGATTCTCCCCGAAGCAGTTGAAGACTCCCGCGGGTTAGTGCGGGTCTTAAAACGGAACGAAGGGATCCAATTGATTACCGACACCCATACCCCCTTCTCCCTTTTGCGGTTGGTTACCGGTGCCGGTAACCTAGTTAAAAAACTGTATTATCAAGTAAAAGAAGATTTTTGATCCGCCGCAAGCATACAACTGAAAACCGCTTCGCAGGTTTTTTTATCCTCAATATAACAACACCCTTTAAACTTACCGGCACGTGCCCGCAAGCGGACCAGTTCCACCTCGATCCGGAGTTGGTCTCCAGCCAACGCCGGCGTACGGAAACGGACATGTTCAATATTGGAGAAGTAAGCGAGCTGTCCTTTGTTCTCTTCCGAGTTGAGAATTAAAAAGGCCGCCGTCTGCGCCATGGCTTCAACCTGAAGAACACCCTGCATCGGATAGAGTCCGCCGTAATACTCCTGGGAAAAAACTTCATTGACTGTAATATTTTTAATTGCAACCACTCTTTTCCCCGGCTCAATCTCGATTACCCTGTCTATCAGTAAGAATGGAAAACGATGCGGTAAGACTTTTTTGATCTCTGTGATTTCCAGCAAATAATTCTCCCCCTTCGCAAATCATGGTTCTAAAATACACTGCTCGTGAAGTGTGTTAGTACTTGTTCTTGACACCTGGTCCTAATTCCTCTATTTTTCCTGAAATTTTGCCCGATCTTTACATCCGTTGTTACCAGATCCGGACGCCAGATTCCGAGATCCTTGGGAAACAAGTCACTTTAAAGATCATTAACCCCTCTGAAATTCAACCGTCGGATCTACCCGACGGTTCTTTTTTTCGAAAGAAGGTTAAATTTAGCGAACTAGTATAAAGTATGTTCCATAAAGACCGATATTATGTTGTAAGATGTCGATTATTATCAATATTTTCCCCTATTAGTATTAATCCAGCTTAGTGGGGCATTAATCTTTGAAAAAAATAAGGGAGTAGCCGGTAATGGTCTTTAAAAAATTAAAACTGAGGTCGAGGTTCATTCTAATATTTCTGGTAATCGGGCTTCTTCCGGTCTCAATCTTAGGGACAATCGCCTTTTTGGCCGCCAATAATGTGCTTAACGCCGAAATTGAGACTAAATTCAACATCTTTACTACAGAAAAAGAAAAACTCCTGGAGACTTGGTTTGATGATCAACAAAAAACCATCAGCATCGTTGGTTCTGTTCAAGACATCTATGAAAACCTAGTCCTCTACTATATTTTCCGCGGCACTAGCGAGTGGCTTTATCAGAATGAAACCGTTGTTCTCACCCTCCTTGAGAAGGTCAAGAACGAGAGTGGTTTCCGTGATCTGTTTATTACAAATCTGGATGCCGAAATTATCAGTGCCACCAATGAAGCCCTCCTCAATCGGAGCCTAGCCGACCACGACTACATTCAACGCAGCTTAAGTGGGGAGATTACCACCTCCGAAGTCTTCTATTCAGAGATCGTCGGGAGCAATATCATCGTGATCAGCGCCCCGATTTACAGAGACTACACG
>JAAZDX010000141.1 GCA_012512605.1 Bacillota bacterium | reverse complement strand
GCCTAAATCAAGTCGGAAGCGACATGCATAGTTTATAGTGAGAATTAGGTGGGAGGTGCAATTAAAGTTCGATTTCTTAAAAAATGTGGATGATTCCTTAGCTTTTATCCTCTTCTTGATTTTAATTCTGTTATTGTTAGGTGTAATGTACTAAGCAAGATTAGGCGATAAACCCGCAAAATGCGCAAGCGAAACCAGCGGTGGCAATGGTTAATTCGTTCCTTTAGGCCCTGGCTATTTGAGTCAGGGTCTTTGTTGTGAAACCTGCAGAGTTTTGTTTTGGGGGGGAGATGACTCCTTAGTGGGTGGGCTTGACAAATATATTAAATTTATGATAATATTCAATTAAAGTCAATAATTGCTGAGATTTAGAGAAGCGCATTCTTAACCTTTGAAGGGGATAAGTGCGCTTTTATTTTTTTGAAAGGAGGTATTTCCCGGCTAAGGCATTGGTTAACCACAAACCCAGTCTGGTGGTTAGGAAAAAGTTTAACTCATTAGACCGGAGAACCTTGTCAATGGGAGGTGAGTGTCGGGTTCAAGTATAGGTAAGGAAAGATTGTTGAAGAAAAGGAGAAAAAAGGGGGTATATACGATTATGGTGGAAAAACGCAAAAACATAAATTTACTCGTTCTTTGTCTTGTGGTCATCGTATTTGCTACTATTATGAGTTATGCAATTGAGCGTGATTTTGGTAAAGTCGCGATTAAACCAGTAAAACTGGTTGATGAGTCTGGAGCGAATGTAGCTGGAATTTTGTTCCGCCCTAAGGCGGCGACACCGGAAAACAAAATGCCGGGCATCCTTAATCTGCATGGACTTTTTAACGACAAACGGGCCCAGGATTCCTTCTCGATTGAATTGGCGCGACGCGGGTTTGTTGTGTTGGCCATCGATACCTTGGGACATGGTGATTCCGGAGGGACGGCCCAACTTGAACGGTTCATGAGTGGCTCTGACCCCTCCTATTCGATGGGGGCAAATACAGGCTATCTCTACCTTAAGAGTTTACCTATTGTGGATACCGATAATCTCGGGATCATGGGCCATTCAATGGGTGGGATCGAAAGCCAAGTAGTTGCGGCGATGAATCCGGACCATAAGGCGCTGAATCCCCATGGTTCGATGCTTATTGGTATTCCAGGTTTGCGCAACATTCTTTTCACCGTTGCCCGCTTCGAAGAGTTTTTCCGGGAGGGAGAAGACCGGACCGAAACCATGGTCAATAACCCAATGCTAATTGAAAAACTTGGATTGGCCGCTCCTATTCAATGGGATACTACTTACGGGGAATTTTCCGCGGGGACAGCCCGTCGGGTGCCCTATGTGAACATCAGCCATCATTTCATTACCATCACGAACAAAGCCGTGGCGGAATCGGTGGATTGGATGAGGCTTACTTTGAAGGATGGTCGGAAGGATAGTTTTTGGATCGAACCATCAAAACAGATATTTGGCTGGAAAAACCTTTTTAATTTGATTGCGTTTGTAGTAACAATGCTCTCACTGATCCCCCTGACCAATCTGCTCTTAGCAACCGAATACTTTAGTCCCGTTGCTCAGCCAAGACCGGAGCGGTATGTGGCGTCCACCCGTTCGTGGTGGGTTTATGCGACAGTGAATACATTAATCGGGGCCATTCTCTTTTTACCCCTTACTGGACAGGTGTTTCAGTACGATAAGGTAAATGCGGCTTTGCCGTTTATGAAAGTACAGATGGCAAACGGGCTAACCCTCTGGTATTTAGCGGCTGCGGTCATATGCGGTCTTCTGTTCTTGCTCTGGTATCGGACGTCAGCAAAAAATGCGGGTGTGACCATGTTCGATCTGGGGATCTCCTACGACCAGACGACTTCAAGAATGGACTGGAGCCTACTTGGTAAGACATTGCTTTTAGGTGGGATTTGTTTTCTTTGGATGTATACGTTGCAGGGGATCGCTCAATGGGCGCTAGGGCAGGAATTTCGGTTTGTCTGGCCTTTTATGCGGCAATTCAGTAGACCGGTCCGCTTTGCTTCATTCTGGATTTACCTTCTTCCGGCGTTGGCTTTCTTCCTGGTCAACGGTGGTCTCTTCCTATTTGGTCAAGCGCGACAAAGGGAATATGCCACGCCGAAAAGGACGCTTTTTGTTTGGTGGCTCAAGAACTGTTATGCATGTTTATTCGGTTTATTCCTCATCTGGGTTGTTCAATACTTACCATGGTTCCTGGGAATGTCAGGGCCTGGTTTACCAGCGCTCGGACTGTTGGGCGGGGATTCTACAATGATGTGGACCCTTTGGTTGCAGGTGTTAATCCCTGAATTTGCTATCCTGTTGTTCTTGCTTACTTGGTTCTACCGCCGATCCGGAAAGGTTTATTTAGGGGCAGTGGTCGTTTCTTCCTTGGTATCCTGGTTCTTAAGTGTTGGTGGCGCACTAGCCCCCTAAATGATAAGCGCGCGAGTTGATCTCCTTAGTTGATTGAGGACAAGGGGTCTGCCTTTTTAAAAGGCAGGCCCCAGGATAAGAAAACTTATGCGACAATAGTTTTTGGGAATATGCGGTTTCCTTCAAAGAATTCTCCAGTTGGAGCGCAATTGAAACCGTCTAGATTTTTAGAGTTAAAACCAGCAAATAATTGACTTGTTTCCAGAAAACAGGCTGGTTGACGTATGGTTGATGGTATATTATAATAGAAATGAACAAAAGTCTTCGCAACCATTAACTGTGATCCAGAGAAACGGAGAAACGTCACGGATAGCTCTATCTGTGACGTTTTCCTATGTAAGGCAGGTGATGAAACCGAAGGAGCCGCTCTTTAATCAACTGGAAGCTTATCCGATCATTGCTGCGGTACGGGATGAAGAAGGAATGGCTGAGGCTCTAGCCTCGCCAGTAAAAGTGATTTTCCTTTTAAACGGGACCTTAAGTAATATTCGTGCTCGGATCAACCAAGTTAAAGAAAGCGGAAAAATGGTCTTTGTCCATTTAGAGATGATGTCGGGATTAAGTAAAGACCAAGCGGCGGTGGAGTTTTTGCATATGGAGATGAAGCCGGCCGGGATCTTAACTACGAAACCCAACTTGATCCAGAAAGCACGGAGTTTGGGTTTGATTACCATACAACGTTTGTTCATGCTGGATTCCTTGTCCATCCAGACGGGAATTAAGATGGTCAACATTAACCAGCCCGATTTTATTGAGATTATGCCGGCGATTATTCCCAAGGTTATGGTTAGAGTTAAGAAAGAAAGTACGATCCCTATTATTGCCGGGGGGATGGTTGAAACCAAAAAAGAGATTATTGAGCTGTTAAAAGTGGGTGTTACCGCCGTGTCCACAAGTAAGGCTGAGTTATGGTATTTATAAGCGACCAACCGATCTAAGAAAACTATTTTTGGTTCAGAGATGAAGAGAGGACCAAATATGATGCATCGGCATCTATTTGGTCCTTTTTATTTTTCTAACCCATGAAGAGTATCTACAATTATTTTGAAGCTGAAGTTGGGAAATAGAGGAGGTAGATGACGATGTCCATACTTGAGGTCGATGTGCTCGTGATCGGCGCGGGGGTGGTGGGGGCAACGTTAATCCGTGAGCTCTCCCGCTACGAACTTGCTCTTTTACTCGTGGAAAAAGAAGTGGATGTCTCGTTTGGTACTTCCAAAGCAAACAGTGGGATCGTCCATTCCGGCGTTCATGAACGGCCAGGAACGCTAAAAGCACAATTATGCGTCCGGGGCTGCCAGTTATTCCCCGAACTAGCGGCCGAGTTAGGGTTCTTATATAAACAAAACGGCACGGTGGTGGTTGCCCGTTCCCGCGAAGAATTGGCCAGGTTGGAGAAGCTAGCCGAAAACGGTCGTGCCAATGGGGTAAAGGAACTTTCCTTATTAAACCAGGATGAGTTAAGACGGCTCGAACCAAACTTGTCGACCGACCTGGTCGGTGGGCTTTTCGTACCCAGCGGGGGAATTGTGGTCCCCTTT
>JAAZDX010000140.1 GCA_012512605.1 Bacillota bacterium | reverse complement strand
TAATCGCTTACCGCCGACGGCTGGGGGAAGGCGGGCGGGAAGGGGTTTCAACAGAGAATCGAGGTGAGCAATGATGGATCTGGCAACGGTCATCGGTGTGGTTGGTGGGACCATTCTGATTCTTCTCGGTTGTTCCGGGGGGAGTCTCAATACATTAATGGGTTTTTTGAGCTTAAGTTCGGTTTACATCACTATTGGAGGCTCATTGGCGGCAATGCTGATCAATTTCCCGTTTGATCGGTTCGTAAAGGCGTTCAAAAGTGTGCGTTGGGCCTTTTTTACACGGACATATTCGCTGGAAGATATCATCAATACCCTAGTCCGTTATGCCGAAAAAGCAAGGCGAGAGGGGCTCTTAGCCCTCGAAGATGAGATTACCGATTCATCGGATGAATTTTTGAAAAAGGGGATCCAGCTTGTGGTGGACGGAACCGATCCAGAGCTGGTGAAGAATATTTTGGAGATCGAAATTGGTTTCCTCGAAGAGAGGCATAACGAAAACAAAGCTTTTTGGGAGTCCTGGGGTGCACTGGCGCCGTCTTTTGGCTTGATTGGGACGGTGATCGGTTTAATTCAGATGCTGAGGAGTTTGGATGATCCTAGCGCGGTTGGGCCGGGGATGGCGGTCGCGCTCTTGACTACTTTATACGGGGCCCTCATGGCCTATTTCCTTTTTAACCCGATTGCCGCCAAATTAGGTATTAGGAGCGAGGAGGAGATTATGATCCGGCAGGTGATGGTCGAGGGAATCCTCTCGGTGCAAGCCGGTGAAAACCCGCGGATTGTTGAAGAAAAGCTTAAATCCTTCCTCCCGCCGGCACAACGCCATCGTGTCGGACGAGACCGGACGGAAGGAGTAGGGCTCAATGCATAAGAAGAGACCGAAGAAGCAACCGCCGGGAGCCCCCTTGTGGATGACCACCTATTCGGACCTGACCACCCTCCTGATGTGCTTTTTTGTCCTCTTGTTTGCTTTATCGACGGTCAGTACGGAAAAATACGAACAGGTCGCCGTTTCCCTAAAGTCGGTTTTCAGTGGTTCCCCTGGTATCATGTATGGTGGAGTCAATCCTTTAGGTGAAGAAATGCCCTTTGATCTTTCCTCGCCAATTAACATCGAGTTTCAAGATGTTTATTCTGAGATCGAGGCGATGCTGGCTGAAGAAGGGGTGGGGGTGGCGGTGGAGATCTTCCAGGAGGAACGGGGGCTGATTATTAGCTTTAAAGAGAAGATCTTTTTTGACATTGGTTCGGCTCAGTTGCGGCCAGAGGCGCGTAATTTATTAAGCCGGGTCGGCCGGGTTCTTGCCGCCGATGATCATGACATCCGGGTGGAGGGACACACTTGTGATTTGCCAATCCAAAGTAAAACATTCCCGTCCAACTGGGAGCTTTCAACCTCTCGGGCGACGAATGTAACCCGGTTTCTCATCGAGGAAGTGGGAATCAACCCGGGGCGGTTAGGTGCAACCGGGTATGCCGAATTCAGGCCGATAGCCGTCAATGATTCCGAAGAAAACAGAGTACGTAACCGGAGAGTCGATATTCTCTTGCTCTCCAGGAATAATTTATAGGTGGGATCAGCATGTCAGAAAAAACCGGAAAAGCAAATCAGATTATTATTACCATCACTGTCTGTCTTTTGATCTTTTTTGCTGCAGTTTTCAGCGCCACGAAGTTATTTATCAATAAAATCATGCCGGTTAAAGAGCGGTATACAAAGGTTACCGCCGGGACTGAAGTCAAGTATCTAATGCCCTTGGGGGAAGAGGTGCTCGTGAATCTGGCCGATCCCCTCAAACAAAGGTACGTCCGGCTCAATTTTACATTGGTCTTGGATGCCGAAAATACCCGAATTGAGATTGAGAAACGAAAAGCTCAAGTACGGGACATTGTAATCAGTATCTGCCGGACGAAAACTTATGAAGAATTAAGGGAAAAAGAAGGAAATAACAACC
>JAAZDX010000139.1 GCA_012512605.1 Bacillota bacterium | reverse complement strand
CCAGCATAATCATCCCCAGCAAAGCCGGGACCGAAACATGGATGCCGGCGATGGCCAGACCCCAAACGGCACCGATAAAGCCCAAGGGAACGGTGAACATAATGATGAAGGGCTGGAGCAACGATTCAAACTGGGAAGCCATTATCATATAAACAAAGATGACCGCCAGTAACAGTGCGAGTAACAGATCTTTAAAGGCACTATACATCTCCTCCGCTTCCCCGCCGATATTAATACTGTACCCGGCCGGAAGGGGATAAGACTTTACTTTCTCATTGATCTCCATGACGGCACTGTTCAGATCGCGCCCCGATAATGCTGCTGAAATGTTCACCCTCCGTTCCTGGTCTTCCCGGGTGATGACGATCGGTCCTTCCACGACGTGGAGGGCGGCAATCTCACCCAGGGGCACCTGGGTGCCCAAGGGCGTGGGAATCATTAACTGATTAAGCCCAGGGATCCCCCGGTCGTTCTTTTGCAAGCTCACCACCACATCGTACTCTTCGCCATCGACTTTAAAGGTGGTTGCGGTTGAGCCCGCGATCGCCGTCCGGAGATAGGAAGCAACCGTATAGACATTCAGACCCAATGCCGAAGCCCGTTCCCGGTCGATCCGCACTTGCAGTTCGGGCCGGCCCTCATCCAGACTGGATTCAACCTCCCTGGTTCCTTCCACCGTCTGGATTAGATTGACTAGATCGTCAGCAATCGCCCGTAACTGGTCAAAATCGGGACCTTTCAGACAAATATTGACCGGTTTCCCCCCGGAAAACGACATGGAAGCTGCTTGTACGCGAATCTCGGCCCCTGGAATCCGACCGATTTGCGGCCGGATCGCCTCGGCAACCTGGTCCGCACTGCGGTGCCGTTTGTTTTTATCCACCAATTGAATGGTCAGTGAAGCCTGGTCGCTGCTGGCCAAGGAGAAACTCATCCCACTGCTGCCCCCGACCGTGGTCGCCACCATGTCAGCCTCAGGCAGGGCGAGAATAACCTCCTCCACCTGCTGCACAACCCGCTCGGTCTCCTTGAGCACCGTTCCCTTGGGCATCCCAATCTGGACCGTGATCATCCCCTGGTCCATGTTGGGAATAAATTCGGCCCCCAATTTAGACACCATCGCCAGACTGATCACCACCAAAGAAACGACGGCCAAGATTACGATTTTGCGGTGCTGCAATGACCATGCCAGGCATTTCTTGTACCAACCAAGCCGCTCTTTGGGGACCCCGTGACTAGCCGTAGCTTCCGATTTAGGCTTCTTTTTGATATGCAAGAACTTGGAGCTGAGCAGCGGGATCAAAGTCTGCGCCACAAAGAGGGAGACCACTAGGGAGAAGGTAACCGTCAGCGACAACTCCTTAAAGAACTGCGCTGTCATGCCGCTCATAAAGACCACCGGTAAAAAGACAACGATCGTCGTCAAAGTGGAAGCTGCAATCGCCATCCCCACTTCGGTACTGCCCTCAACCGCCGCTTCCCGTAAGGCATAGCCATTATCACGAAAGCGGAAGATGTTTTCCAAAACAACGATGGAGTTGTCAACCAGCATCCCGATCCCCAGGGCAAGCCCACCCAGGGTCATCATGTTCAATTCCAGCTTGCTCAGGTACATCACGACAAAGGTGGTAATGATCGAGATCGGAATCGCCACCCCGATAATCAAAGTACTGGCCACATTCCGCAAGAAAACAAAGAGAATCGCAATGGCCAGTAAACCACCGAGCACCGCGTTACTTTTTAAATTTTCGATGGCAAACTGAATAAAGTCCGCCTGGTTCATGACAATGTCCAGTTCAACACCGGCAGGTAATTCCGGTTTAATCCGTTCCAGCTCCTGCTGGACCCGGCGGGCTGTATTGACCGTAGTGGCATCGGTCTCCTTTTGCAAGGAGATCCCCACCGCCGGTTGGCCGTTGAACAGCACATAGGTTTTGGCTTCGTCATAAGTAAAATAGACCGCTGCCACATCTTTCAGTTTCACCACCGTACCGCGGGAGGAGGGAATATTCAGATTCGCAATCTGTTCCAGCCGTCCAAACTCACCGGTTGTTCGAACCGTGAGTTCCAGGTTGCCCGACTGGACGGTTCCACCCGGCAGATTCAGGTTTTCGGCCTGGAGAATCTGGGTTACATTTTGCAAGGTTAAACCGTAAGCATGCAGCTTAATCGGATCAACCTCAACCTTGATCAGCGAAGTCAACCCCCCGGAGACATCGACGGAAGCGATTCCGCTTAGCCGTTCCAAAGCTGGCTTGATCTCCTCGTCGGCCACCTTTTTCAACGTGACCAAATCGGTATCGCCACTAAGTGCCAGATTGATAATGGGCATCATCGACGAATCGAACTTAATGACCAAGGGATCTTGTACCCCGTCGGGCAGATAACCTTTGATCAGATCGATCTTTTCCCTGACCTCCAAGAGGGCAAAATCCATGTCCGTGCCCCAATTAAATTCAAGGATTGCCACCGACTGCCCAACGGCCGAAAGGGTGGTGATCCTTTCAATATTGGCTACGGTAGCCAGAACCTCTTCGAGGGGCCTCGTCACCATATTCTCAATCTCTTGGGGGCCAACCCCTTCGTAAGTGGTCATCACTGAAGCCACCGGGAAGGTCATCTCCGGTAGCAGCTCCACGTTGATCCGGGTGATGGAGACTACGCCCAAGACCAGGATGAGTAAGAACATCATGAACGTGGTCACCGGCCGTTTGATTGCAAAATTTGGTAAATTCATCTACCTCACCTCAACTAACATCCCGTTTTTCACCTGGTGCTGCCCTCTCCTGATCACCGGCATCCCCTCGTCCAAACCGGCGGTCACCACTACATTTTCCCCAGAGCTAAGCCCGATCGTGATGTTTCGCCGCACCGCACAGCCGGCTTCTACCACATAAACATAGGCCTGCTCTCCATCGTACAATACAGTCTCCACCGGAACTACCAGTTGGTTACGGGCCTCATTAATGGTAAGATGGGCTGTCCCCATCATCCCGGCTTTCAGCAGGCTGGACGCGTTCGTCACCGAAATCTCCACCGGAAACTGGCGGGTCGTCTGGTCAGCCAGTGGCGTTACGGCGCTAATCGTCCCGGTAAAGCTGGTGCCCGGCACGGCTTTGGCCTCCAGTAAAATCCGGTCGCCTGCCTTTAAAGCATTAATATAACTCTCCGGAACGAGGGCGTGGGCCTTCATGTTCCGGTCATCGATGATCACCCCGGCAGGAGCTGAAGGTGCAGCCATGCTCCCCACTTCCACCGTGAACTGGGCCAGCACCCCCGTGATCGGAGCCGTCACCCGGGTATAACTTAACTGTAAGCGGGCCAACTCTAATGCGCTTTTTGCCTGTTTGACCTGGGCTTGTAAAATATCCAATTGTTCTTGCGTGGCCCCTTTTTGCACGGCCGCGAGCCGCGCCTCGGCCGCGGTCAGGTTGGAGGCAGCAATCTCCTTCTGGAGAGCAACCGCATCCAACTGCTGTCTTGAGATCATCTCCTTAGCAAAGAGTTCCGCCATCCGTTCATATTCAGCCGCCACATTGTCGTACGAAGCACGCGCTTGGGCAACCGTCGATTCAATCTGTTTCAGTTCCTCAGCTGACGCGCCTTTCTGTCCCTGCGCCAAATTGGCACAAGCCATCTCGTAGGCGGCCTCCGCCTGTTTAACCTGCAACTGCAGATGGGTATCGTCAATCCTAAATAGGGTCTGATCTTTATCTACCCGGTCCCCAGTGGCAACCAATACCTGGGTAACCGTCCCACTGGTTTTGGGGATCACCGGCACCGTACTTTCCGGGGCAAAGGTCACATTGATCGCCACGGTTTCCTGGAGGTCACCCCGGGTCACTTCCACAACTTCCACCGCCAGGCGCGGTGTGAGCTCTTCCGGGCCCTCTATCGTCACCGCTTCGCGCGCCGGACCGCGGGTCAGCAGAAAGCCAATGGCGGCGACGGCAATAATGATTATTAAAACGACAAACCCTTTACGCATCTTCACTAACCTCCTGTAAAAATTGGGTGGTCTGCCCCAACGTTTTGTAGAAGGCAGAAACGGCTAAATAATAATCATATTCCGCCGTCACTTGGTCAT
This sequence comes from Bacillota bacterium, assembly GCA_012512605.1. GTDB lineage: Bacteria > Bacillota > UBA4882 > UBA10575 > UBA10575 > Capillibacterium. The sequence goes on along the minus strand of JAAZDX010000139.1, from coordinate 2,414 downwards.
TCAACGCACTATTCAACGTCGTCTGGGCGGTTAATAACTCCAAATTGGTGGCGGCACCCAATTCATACTTAGCCTTGACCATCTCATAATTCTCCTCGGCCTGCCGCCGGATAAGCGCGGTAAGCTCCCGTACCCGACCGGCTTCCGCAACAGCTAAGAAGTTCTGCCTAACCTCCAGGGCAACCAGTTCCTTACTTTGCGCCCACTGATGTTGCAGTTTATGTAAGTTCGCCGCGGCGGCTTCGGCTTCCGCCCGGCCCGCACCACCCGACCACAGCTTCCAATCGAGGTTTAGGGTATAAGTCCAAACCGCATCATCCAGCGTCGGACTGGACTGGTTTTGCGTCCCATAGGTTCCGATCAGCGCTAGATTAGGCTTCCAGTAACCCTGGCTCAGCTTCAGGTTTTCTTCTGCCATCCGGATCGCCACCGCCAAGCTTTTCAGTTCGGGCCGCTCCGCCTCGGCTTGCTCCAAAGCCAGTTCTACCCCAGGAAGGGTAAAATCGGCTTTGATCCGGGGTTCGGAACTCAAGACCAAAATGTCCGGAGCAAGCCCCAAAAGGTTGCTCAGGTGTTCCGCGGCGATCTTCCGCCCGTGTTCCGCTTTGACCGCCGCAAGTTCCGCCTGGGTCAACTGGATCTCCGTCGCCAACAGATCGGTCTTCGCCGCGTAACCCAGACGGAGATTGGTCTCGACCAAACGCAAATGTTCGTTGAGGATCTTGATCTGTTCCTGGCTCAACGCCCACATCCGGTCGACCTTCAAAAATCCGATGTAGGCCTGGATCACCTGTTGAATCAGATTCTCGGTCTCCAAAGTGTAAGCGAGCTCGGCACTGTCCACCCCGTAGCCCGCCAGATTTACAGCGGAGTTTAGTTTGCCCCCCATATACAAGGGCAACTGCAGATTGAAGCCGGTATTATAACTTCCGGTCGCGTCGACGTCGACCGAAACTCCCGGCATCATCGGATGTTCAGTAGTATAAGGCCCAATCTTCGTGTACTGAGTATTAAAGGAGAGCGCCGGCCAGCGGCTAGCTGCCGCTTGCGCCTTCTTCGCCGCCGCCTCGTCGACCGCCTGTTGGGCCGCCCCCAAATTGTTGGGGTTTGCCAACGCCAGTTCAATTGCCTTCTGAAGCGTAATTCCCTTCTCCTGTGCGGTTGTTTCCCCATGCACAATCAACACCAGGAGCAGGGTAAAGACGATATAAAAACCAGCTTTTTTTCCCATGTTTCGCAAAACGATAAACCCCCTTACTTTCCAATCCAATCCCTGGCCGTTAGCGACGTATACTCCATTTTTACCTGATACCCAGCCCGTTGATGAAACAGTCATAAATAAAATCGGTTTCCGCCGCCAATTGGTGGTCACCGTCGATGAGGATGCACCGCCCGATAAAGGCTGAAAGCAGCCCCGCCAGGGCCGACTCGATCCTTTCTCGCTCAAGATCGGGGCGGAGAAACCCCTCGTGGCATCCCCGTCGGATTAGTTCGCTATTTAATCTGTTAAACCGGTTATGGAGCTGAAGAAACTGGTCATGGAGCTCCCCATTCATATGCAGATTATGTAGGCTGTTTAAGAAGATCCGCGCCAAATGGCGGTGGGTATAAGCAAACTCCAAATAATATCCGGTAATCTGCTTGAATAAATTGGGGAAGGAAAGCGTCGCGTCGGAAATGATCGCGTAAAGCTTCCGCTCGAGCAAGCCGAGGCCATGATCGATCATTCCAGCAAAAAGATTTTCTTTGCTGGAGAAATACCAATAAAGCGTTCCTTTTCCAACCGCCGCCGCCTCCGCGATCTCCGCCATCGTTGCATTATGGTAACCTTTCTCGCCAAAAATGAGCATTGCCGCCTCGAGAATCCGGTCTTTCGTCTCCGGGACCATCTCCGGGGGGCGGTTATCAACATTTGGCATCTGTCCCCTCCTCTCGACCGAACGGTCAGTCAAGAATAATTTTACTTGTTTACCGGACTTTAGTCAATATGTATACGGTTTGGTAATAAATAATTCACAAAACCAGTTGGCGAGCCTCCGGTTTTGACCACCAAAACAAAAACCCCGGATTTCTCCAGGGCACAACCTTTTTTGAAAACAATCGTCTGTCATTCTTCCAGCACTAAAAGCACCGCCGATTAGAGCTGCTGCGGTCCCCTTAGGGCAGTTGGTCCCTCACGCAGCTTTGAATTGATTGGCTTCGTGAAGCTGATGTCGCTGGCGTGAGTGACTTGGCGGTTGCCAACGTGGTTCACTACTAAGCATCTATTTTTCTTTTAAGTTAGACCACCTTTTTGATCGCTTGCCCGTGCTGGCGATAGGTGCGGAGGAAATGCTCCAAACGGTTAAAAGCCGAGTCCAAAGTGGCGATCTCCGGAAGGAGAACCACCCGGAAATGGTCGGGTGCGGGCCAGT
>JAAZDX010000010.1 GCA_012512605.1 Bacillota bacterium | reverse complement strand
GATGGGCAGAAGGATTTTCTGAGCCCGATTGGGTGGGGCGCTTTAATGGGTATTCTGAAAAACTACGAGGCAATCGGCGCCTTTATTACCGCTTCCAATGATGCGTTCAACCGTTTGCAGCCAGGTTTTGAAGCGCCGGTCTGTATTGTTGCCTCGGTCGGCCACGATGTTACCCTTCCCTCGCGGAACCGTACCGTGTTGGTGGGTTTGATTCGGGAACAAAACAACCCGGCGGCGACCCGTTTTGAGGTCCGGTCGCCTAACCCCCACTCCAACAATTATCTGGCGCTGGCCGCCATTTACCAAGGGATGTTAGATGGAATTACATATGCGTTGACAAGCGGACGGACCAGTATCGAACTGGAACGCGAATTTTCCAAAAAACCGGGGGAACCGGCGGTCTACTTGGAAACCGAACGCGCCTACCGTAGCGAGGAGGATGTTTTTGCGGCCTATACCAAAGAAGAAAGGGACCGCTTGTTCGGTATTCCGCCAGCCACCGTCTGGGAGACCCTGGCCAATCTGGAACGCTATCCGGAGAAAACCGCGGTTTTAACTACGGGGGATGTGTTTACTTTGCCGATTATTCAGTCTTATTCTTTGGCAATGCTCAACCAGTGGATGACCGAACTATGTGACCGCATTCTTCCGGAAAACGCCGAGGTGATCCGGAGTCTGATCCGGAATGAAAAAGCGGTCCATAATGCGCTCGACCAAGAACGTTGGCAACGGGTGCATGACCTGCGCTGTCGATTACTCAAGGACCGATCTGATTATACCTCTTTGTTTACCCAATTGCGGCAGGCCATTGCGGCACGGAATTATTCCTTGGCTTCCCGTCTGCAGCTGGAGATCGATGCACAGATGAAAATGGTAAAACAGCTATACAATGAGTATAAAAAGAATCTATTTTAAATAAAATAGCGGGTTCGCCCCGCTTGCTCAGCAAAAGATAGTTTAAATGAGGCGTCGTGCGCCCCGGAGCCGCCTTTTCCAGGCCGGATTAAGGGGGGAAATTTTAACAGTCTGTTTGGTGAGGACATGGAGGAACGAACGTTGGTCGATCATGATCCCGGCATGGGTAATCGTGCCCCCCATCCGGAAATAAACTAGATCCAGTGGTTGTAACGGTTCGGCGCTTATTTTCACCGGCTTTCCGACTTGGAGGAGACCACGAAGGAGACGTTCCGGATCTTTTTTATACCAATCGGGCGCATAAGGCCGACCGTCCGTATCCGGAATCTTAATCCCTAGTTCTTGGTAGAAGAGGTGGACCAGGCCTAAACAGTCCAATCCTTTCCGGTCGCGACCACCATGGCGGTAAGGAATCCCTAGAAACTGCCGGGCGGTCGATTCGTAGTTGCTCTGCTCCATATGCTTTTTCCTTTCTGCTGCCGCTACGCGGCTGTGGTGGTGATATTATATGCGGCTAGTAGGTGGGTGGACCGGGAAACCGGAACAGATTAGCAGAAAGATTTATAGATCAGGACCGTTTTGGCGTAACAGTATTCATAGAGTTCCTGCTGATCCCAATGGGGAAAGACCTTGCGACAAGCAAGGTAAAGGAGAAGGGTGGCCGTACGTAATTTCCCCTGAAAAGCATAGTGCAAAAAACGGGTCAGATTAAAATCGGTATACCGTAATATACTTGCGATCCGAATTGTCATCATAAAGCCCCCTTACTTTCCAATCAAATCTGAGTGGACATGCCTGTTTTCAATAAATTATGTCCTGATGTGGAAAAATATGACTAATTATCGATAATCTTTTTTTATGGTTGTGCGCGGTGATATGTGCTCCGGAGAGGAGATCATTATGTTGAAGGAGGCCGCTGATGAAACATATCGTTAGTGTAAGCCTTGGTTCTTCCACTCGCGACCATCAAGTTAAGATGGAACTGTTGGGAGAAGAGTATCTGATCGAACGGATCGGGATGGATGGCGATATGACGAAGATGCGCGAGACCATCCGTCGCCTCGATGGCAAGGCCGATGCCATTGGCCTTGGTGGCATCACCGGATTGTTCCCGGTTGGTGGAAAGACCTATGTTCTCCGGAGTGCCCGTCCGCTAATGAGTGCGACCCGACACACTCCGCTGGTCGACGGGACTGGTTGGAAAAGAGTACTGGAACGGCAGGTTATCCTCGATCTTGAGCGGGAAGGGCTTGTTCCGGTTCGGGGAAAAAAAGTCCTGTTGACGGTGGCTTTTGACCGGTATAGCATGGCTCAGGCCTTTGCGGAACTAAACTGCGATTTAAGCTGTGGGGATCTGGTCTTTTCTTTTGGCTTACCCGTTCTGCTCCGGGGCTTTAACATGTTTCACGGGGTAATCAGGACCTTGGCCCCCGCCGTTTGTCTGCTGCCCTTTGCGTGGCTTTATCCCACTGGGAAGCGGGAAGAACAGGTGGAAGACGCCAATAAGTTTGCCCGCTATTACCAAGAAGCCGACATTATTGCCGGTGATTATCTTTACATTCAACGCTTTATGCCAGATGACCTCAGCGGTAAGATCATTATCACCAACACCGTAACCCAGCAGAATGTGGCCGATTTAAAGGCCCGAGGGGTAAAGACACTGGTTACAACCACACCTAATCTCGGTGGACGTTCTTTCGGCAGTAACCTGATTCAGGCGGTGACAGTGGCTTACTTAGGAAAAGATCCGGAAACCATCACCGATGAGGAGTATCTGATGGTCACCCAGGAATTGGGCTTTAAGCCCCGTATTGAACATTTAAATGCTCCTGTCCAGGAAAGACAGGATTGATCGGTGGCCAAGGAGGGATGATGATGGCGCGTCAACAAAGGATGATGCGAAAAGGAATTGTCGTTGGACTCGGTCTGTTTTTGGCCTTAACCATAAGGGCAGGGGAATTCCCTCTACAGCTTACTGACCAGTTTGGGCGGGTTTTAACTCTGGAAAAGCTGCCAATGCGTATTGTGTCGGGCTCGCCGGGAAATACGGAAATCCTCTTTGCTTTGGGGCTTGAGGACCGGATCGTGGGGGTTACCGATTGGTGCGATTACCCACTGGCCGCGCAGAGCAAACCGAAGATTGGTAATATCACCCCTTTAAACCTGGAAAAAGTCCTGGCGCTCCATCCGGATCTGGTGTTGGCCTGCAATCTGAACGGCAAAGATCCGGTTGAAAACTTAACGGCGTTGGGGGTCCCGACCTTTGCCCTTAACCCGGTCTCCTTTGCGGACTTAAGCGCGGCGATTCGTTTGGTCGGGAGATTAACGGCTACAGAGGTCGCAGCGGAGGAGTTGGCATCAGCGCTTGAGACGGCCCTTCGTCATTTGCCGCCGGGGGGGGAGCGCTCCAGACCAAAACCCAAGGTTTTCATCGCCATCGGCACGGAACTTACCGATCTATGGACCGCCGGTACCGGAACATTTTTGGATGAGGCCGTCACCACTATGGGCTGGGAGAATATTGCGGGGGAATTAGGTTTTAGTTGGGGACAGCTTAGTTTGGAGTATATTTTGGCGCAAAACCCGGCCGTGATTCTGACCGAATTGGAACCGGAAGTTTTTGCGCAGGATCCGTTCTTCTGTGAAGTGGCCGCTGTAAAGCAAAACCAGGTTTTTAGGATTAATATTGACATCTTTTCCCGGCCGGGCCCAAGGCTTGTTACGGCTTTGCAAGATCTGGCGCGCCTTGGGGAACAGGTTTGGAAATGAAGGCGAACACTAAGTACCGGTTGCTGGTGGTCGGGTTAATCCTGGGAATTGGCCTCACCGGGCTTGTCGCTTTGAGTTTGGGCCCTGTCCAATTACGGTTTCCGCTCGATTCGTTCCACGCCAAGATCCTGCTTGATCTCCGCTTACCCCGGACTCTTCTCGCCCTCATGGTTGGGGCGGCTTTAGCGGTAGCGGGCGTTCTTTTTCAGGGTTTGTTCCGGAATCCCCTCGCCGATCCGTATATCTTGGGGACTTCTTCCGGGGCGGCGTTAGGGGCGACTATTGCCGTTCTTTCCGGTGTGAACTTCCGGTTCTTCGGGCTGAGTGCCCGGCCGCTTTTCGCTTTTGGCGGTGCTTTGTTGGCAACAGCCCTCGTCTATTCCTTAGGCCGGATTGGGAAACGTCCGGGACTGACCATTATGCTTTTGGCCGGGATTGCGGTGGGAGCTTTTTTTTCGGCGATGACCTCGTTACTTTTATTCTTTCGCCAAGAAGAGTTGGCGAAGATTATGTTTTGGATGATGGGTGGGTTTTCCTATGCCCGTTGGGCCGAGGTGCGAATCATCCTTCCATATTTCGGCGGCGCCTTTTTGTACAGTTGGAGCTTGGCCCGGCAGCTTAATCTGCTTCTCTTGGGGGAGGAGAAAGCCCATCAGCTTGGGTTGGCCGTTGGTGAGTTTCAACGCCGGATCGTCATCACCGCTGCTGTTTTAGTCGCGGCGGCGGTCAGTGTCAGTGGCGCGATCGGTTTTATCGGAATGGTGGCACCCCATATTGTGCGTCTCCTGATCGGTCCTGACCACCGGCATTTGCTTCCGGCCTCTGCTTTAGCCGGTGGTTTATTGCTGCTCGTCGCTGATACGCTGGCCCGAACTTTACTTTCCCCGGTTGAACTACCAGTTGGCGTTTTAACCTCATTTATTGGGGGACCATTCTTCCTTTATTTATTACATAGGGTCGATCAATTTAGAAAATACTAGTCGGCCATTCTCCCGGCACCATATTACCGCTATTAGACCTGCTGCTGTCCGCCTTCGGGGGTTGTCGCCTACCAAGAAAAAAGCTTCCGTTATTCACCCGACTTTAATTACAATATAATGTCGGTAGTCGGCGGGACAACCAAAGCAAACGCTGGTGTGGCTTGTTACCCACCTGGCTTCGAATCTTCATCCTACAGGACAGTTGTCCCACACCTAGCGTTGGATTTATTTCCTTCGTAAGCTAACGGGCTGGTGTGAGTGACTTGGTGGTAGCCGGCGTGAGCAACTAATTTATCCTGAGGAGGGAAGTGGATGGTGGCAGTGGGACCGATCCTTGCGGTGGAGGGTCTTTCCTTTTGCTTCGGGGAAAGCCCGGTCTTGACCGATCTTAGTTTTACGGTGCCGACGGGTGAGATTACCGGGATCATCGGGCCGAACGGCTCGGGGAAAACCACTTTACTGAAATGTTTAAATAAAACTTTGACCCCAACGCGTGGACGGATCACCTTTACGGGTCAGGATTTAACCGGGATTAAACTGCGGGCCTTAGCCCGGTTGATGGGGGTTGTTCCCCAGCAGTGGGAGACGCCCTTTGCCTTTACCGTTCGCGAAGTGGTGATGATGGGGCGTTTTCCCTATTTAGGGCGGTGGGCGGGTGCGTGCCAAAAAGACCGGACGGTTGTCCAGGAAGCAATGTTGGCGACGAACACCTGGGAGATCGCGGATCGTTTAATTACGGAGCTTAGTGGGGGAGAACGCCAGCGGGTCCTGATTGCACAGGCCTTAGCGCAAACCCCCCGCCTACTTCTTTTGGATGAGCCTACTTCCCACCTTGATGTGAACCAGACCTTGGAGATCTGTACGTTGCTTAGGACATTAATCCGGACCAAAGGCCTGACGGTCCTGGCGGTCTTCCATGATCTTAACTTGGCGGCCCGTTACTGTCAGCAGTTGATCATGTTAAAAGAGGGCCGCATTTATGCCCAGGGCGCACCGGAGGAGGTCCTTTCTAGCCGTAATGTGACGGCGGTGTTTGGCGTAGAAACGGTGGTGGGGTCGGAACCTTTTACGGGCCGGCCGTATCTCTACTTTTCCTTAAACCAAAAGCAAGAGAGGTTTTTCGGTGGAGATTAACAAAAGAAATGCTTGCCAGAAAGCAAGCACCATGATATACTCATGTGTGGTGTAAATTACGCACGCTTTTGGACCCGTACCAAGGTGCCCAAGAGGGGTTTGGTAAGGGGAGGAAGAAGGCGGAGGAAAAACCAAGTGGGAAGGAGGTGCCCAGTTGTGGCAGTAATCACCATGAACCAACTGTTAGAAGCAGGTGTTCATTTCGGTCACCAGACAAGACGCTGGAATCCTAAGATGGCACCCTACATTTTTACGGAACGGAACGGGATCTATATCATTGATCTCCAGAAGACCGTAAGAATGGTTGAAGAGGCCTATCATTTTATCCGGGAGACTGTTGCCAACGGCGGTACCGTTTTGTTCGTCGGGACGAAAAAGCAAGCGCAGGAAGCCATCCGTGAAGAGGCGACCCGTTGTGACATGTTCTATGTGTCCCAACGTTGGTTGGGCGGCATGCTGACTAACTTCGCCACCATTCGTTCGCGGGTCGAAAGGCTGAAAAAGATTGAACAGATGGCGGAGGATGGTTCTTTCACCGTGCTTCCGAAGAAGGAAGTCCTCCAGTTGGAAAAAGAACGGGAAAGGCTGGAGAAGTTCCTGAGCGGAGTTAAAGAGAAGAACCGGTTGCCGGATGCCCTCTTTGTGGTTGATCCGCGGAAAGAACGGATCGCCATTGCGGAGGCGCGGAAGTTGAACATTCCGATTGTGGCGATTGTCGATACCAACTGTGATCCGGATGAGATT
>JAAZDX010000138.1 GCA_012512605.1 Bacillota bacterium | reverse complement strand
ATACCGTTACCAACCAGGGGAGGATAATTAGATGGACAAACAATATTGCCAGCGGCGCTTCTGTGGTTTGTTGCTGGTTCTTCTTTTTTTCATTGTTGGCGCCGCCCAAGTCCAAGCCGCGCCAATGGTGTATGAAGAGTACCATTCCCAGCTGGAGATGGAGTATTTTATCCCTTTTGTCATGTACGATGGGTCTTTTCACGCCGCAACCTACGGAAAGATGAGCAGTATCCTCCGCGATCAAGAGTTGGAATTTATCCTCCTTGCCCAGGGGGATGACACGGTCAACCTGGTTTTGGGCTATACCTATCACGCCCCCTACTGGTCCTACGGGCTAAACTTTTACCAGATGCCGGTCTACACCGGGCTGCCCTGGGACCTTGGCTTTTGGGAGCAGCAGAAGGGCGTCAGTCTGCTGGCCAGCCGTCATTATACCAATGAAGATCGCTTTGACTTAAGGCTGCAGCTGGAGAGTTTTTACCCTTTAAATGACTTCCGTTATCCGGTGGACGACGCTTCGCTGTTCGGGGTAGAAGCCACCCTTACGCACGATGATTTTTCTTTTCTGCGGCAAGTGGGCTCCCGGAGATACCTCAGTTTAGGTGGGGCGTATCCGCTTCTTGGTACTGATTATAAAAATATCAAGATAGAAGGGGATTACCGACGTTACTGGTCGGGAGACCGCACTTCCTTGATCTTTAGCACCCGGACGGGGAAGATCTGGGGGCACTACCCAACCCACCGCGGATTTGCGCTTGGTGGAATTCAACAAGTGAATATCAGTAGTTTAGGCACCATAACCAATCAGGGGCTTTTGGGTGCGTTGGCGGATACGGTCCTCCGCGGCTATCCCGCCCATCGGTACCGGGGTGATGGCTTTGTCGTGACCAATTTGGAACTGCGCTTTCTGGCCTGGCCGCGTTCCTACCAACAGCGCCGCAGCACCGCTTTTTCCCTTGGCGTCTTTGCCGATGCCGCTTGGGTCTGGGACGGTAACCAGCGCGTTTCGGCCAGCCCTTCCGTCGGTGTGGGATGCGGGTTTAGGTTCTTCCTGGCTGGGTTGAACATTGGCCTTGACTATGCGATTCCACTCAATACGGAAGACACGGTACCCCGTTGGCACTTTAATATAGGGGAAGTCTTTTAATTTGCCCACTGTGACCAAAGGGCCCATACGGCCCCATTAAATAACCGAAGCACCGGCAAGCGCCAAACTGAGCTGGGCGTTACCTCCGCCGGATTGTTGGTCGGCGGTGTAAGATAATTTAACAGCTGAGGTATAACCCCCCTTATTTTGACCGAGAATGGGAATAAGGGGTGGTTAGTGAATGAAACGAAAACTTACATGGGGAACTGTTCTCTTCTTGACTCTGTTTGCACTGCGTGCGGAAACGACCGTAAACGTTTTTTCCTTTCCCGACCGTAACCAGGTCGGACAAGCCCTCCATATCCATACGGGAAACTATGGACCGTTGGTCTGCATTGAAGGGGAGATCAGCGCCGTAACGGCGGACTGGATTAGTTTACGTCAAAAGGATCGTGGGGAAATTACGTTCTCCCTTAAGGACGCGGAAGTATATGTTAATGGCCAGGTTGGACTTTGTACCGCCTTGCGGCCAATCGCGCCCGGCTTAAATTTTGCAGCCCGTCTTTACATTGACCATGAAGGAGTTCTTCGTTTGGTGGATGGTTGGTATGTCGGTATGGAAGCGGAAGTCCTTGCCGTCGATCCGGAATGCCGTTTCCTCACGCTTCGCCCCCTAGACACCCCCGAAACCAACCGCTTCATCTTCTCGCCACTCCTCCCCACCACCAGCCCTTTACCAGCCCCGGGCGAGGTTTGTTTTTTCCTTTTTGATTGGGAGCACCGGGTACGCCGGATCATCAGTGCGCCATGACCGGATAACCGGCTTTACCCGGGAAAAGCAGGATCGTAGTGGAATCTCGCGAATAGTGACTGAGAGGTAATAGGCGACTGAATGTGAGAAAGGACGAGCGAACGTGGCGATTACCGTTCTAGTTGTTGATGATTCTGCGTTTATGCGGCAACTGATCAAGCAAATGTTAGAGTCGGATCCGGCGATCAAAGTGATAGCAGTGGCGACCGACGGAATTGATGCCTTAAATAAAATTGAATTTTTCCGTCCCCAGGTCGTGACGCTGGATCTGGAGATGCCACGAATGGATGGCCTTACGATGCTGGCGGAAGTGATGCGCAAGCACCCTCTCCCGGTTGTGGTCGTCAGTTCGATCGCGGCGGAAGGGGGCGAACAAACCCTTCAAGCGTTGGAGCTCGGCGCGGTCGATTTTGTGACCAAGCCGGTGGCAAAACCGTCGCAAGAACTATGGCAGATCCAGGATGAACTAGTCCTCAAGGTAAAAGCGGCCGCCGGCGTCCGACCCGATCTTATCAAGCAACTGCCCGTCACGAAGCCGGTTCCAGAAAAGGCCTTTGCCGGCGTGCCATCCACTGGGATTGTGGCCGTTGGCGCTTCCACCGGCGGGCCCCGTGCCCTTCGTTACCTTCTCTCCCAGATTCCAGCGGATTTTCCCTGGGGGATAATCATTGCGCAACATATTCCGGTCGAGTTTACGCAGAGTTTTGCCTCGCGGTTGGGTGCACTCACGTCTTTGCGGGTAAAGGTGGCCGCCGAAGACGATGAGGTTCGGTCCGGTCAAGTCCTTGTGGCGCCGTCCGGGTTACAGACTGGTGTGGTGAAAGAAGACGGAAAAACCCGGATCAAACTGGAGCAAAGTGATGCGATCTATCGACCTTCCATTGATTACCTCTTTAACTCTGTGGCTGCTGTTTATAAAGAAAACACGGTGGGGGTGCTCTTGACCGGGATGGGTGCCGATGGTGCTTATGGTCTAAAGGTGATCCAAGAAGCCGGCGGGGTTACCATTGCCGAGGCGGAGGCCTCCTGTGTGATCTACGGCATGCCACGGGTCGCTGCGGAGATTGGTGCCGTCCACCACCAATTACCCCTCGAAGAGATTCCGAACTGTCTTTCTACGGTACTGGACCGGTATACGCAAAACAGTAATGGGAGTTGGCGATGATGATCCCCCTCGACATCGTAGAAAGGAGGATGCAGGAGCTGCCAACACTACCGTTGGTTGCCCAACGGGTGGTGGGCCTCCTTAATAACCCCAGTTCTTCTGCGGCTGATCTGGAACAAGTAATCAAACACGATCAAGCCTTAACTGCTCGTGTTCTACGACTGGTCAACTCCGCTTATTATGGTTATCCCCGTCATATCACCACTGTAGGCCAAGGTATTGTAATCCTGGGCTATAAAACCCTGAAAGAACTAGTCTTGAGCATCTCCATTGCCGACCTTTTCCGGATGAAAGGTAAGGCGAAAGTCTTTGACCGGGCGGCTTTGTGGCAACATGCCGTGGTGACCGCTATTGGCGCCAAGATTTTAGCCCGCCGCGCCGGGCTGCCTTTTGAAGAAGACGTATTCATCGCTGGACTTTTGCATGATATCGGCGTTCTTTTTCTGGATCTATGTTTAAACGCCGAATTTGATGAGATCATTGCTTTAACCAATACCGGCGGGATACCGCTGATCCAGGCTGAGGGAAAAGTTTTAGGCTTCAACCACACGCTGGTTGGGAAGATGGTGGCGGAAAAATGGAATTTCCCCGCATTTTTGGTGGAGGTCTTACGCTACCACCACCGGCCGGTTCAGACCAGAAACCACTGGGTCGCGGTAGCCCTGGTTTTCCTGGCCGATAATTTAGCCCAAGAAACGGGCATCGGTTTTTTGGAAGGTTACGACACCGAGCCGGATTATATAACAAAGGTTTGGACCTGGCTTGAACTGGAACCAGAGCAGAAACCCGACATCTTAAAGCAAATCAAGCAGGAACTGTTGGCGGCTGGTGACTTTTTAACTTTGTGTTAGAGTGGACAAGAAATAATTATGTAATTGGGGTGAGCAGATGCAATTGGCCGATT
>JAAZDX010000137.1 GCA_012512605.1 Bacillota bacterium | reverse complement strand
GCCTAAATCTTTGGCGGCCTGCACCGCTGCGGGCAGACCTTTCCCGATGGAAACATGTACACCAAAACGCATTCAATCTCGCCCCATATCATCTAAGAACTTTAACAGAGGATTATTTTCGATTAATTGAGTGAAAGAAACCTTCTCGGCCAACAGTTGTAAAAGAATAAAAAGAACAAGGGTTGAACCGATAAAAACCGGGTCACCATCTAAAACGACGAGGCCGCCAAAGACGCACCCCAAGAAATTGGCCCCTGTATCCCCCAGCATGGCGCGGCCTTTTAAATCGCTGGGTAAGTAGGCGACAACCCCGCCGAGCACCGGGGCGCCCAAAAACAATGTGGGATTAAGCCCTCTGTTCCAATAAGATTTTACCATCAAAAGGGCCATTCCGACCAGAAAAACTTTGACCGCTCGTCCGGGACGCAGGTCAAAGAGGTTCAAGATATTTGGCGCAAGCGCCGCCACCAGGGTATATGGGAGCACCAGCCACCAGTTCCCGGCGGTGGTCAGCCGGACGCCGATCCCGAAAATAAGGCTAAAGGTAAAACCAAAAAGGGCTTTGAGGCCGCCGGAAGTAAGTTCCCCTTCGTAGAGCGCCCGGAGATGTTGGCGAATTCCTTTTTCGCGATCGTTTTTCAAAAGATCGTCGGCTAAACCAAGGAGGCCAAAACCGGTCGTCAAAAAGAGAAAGGCAAAAAACGCCCCCCGGTTCATTTTTGGCCAAGGCCCAAATGGATTAAGCCCCAGTTGGACTAGGAAGAGTAAGGGTAGGGTTAAAGGAAAGACCAAACCTAAAGCGGCCGGGACTGGTTCTTGCCGATAGTTTTCTTTAATAATCCCTTGCTTGGTTAGGAGCTGGGCCAGTGGGGTGAGAATTCCTTTGACAACAAGAAAACCAAGGATCATGAGGAAGGTTAATAGCATGGTCTTCACCTAAGCTGTATTTAAAAATATGAAGCTGTTAAAACGGACCGAAGGCCCTTTTGGAAATTACGACGAGAGAAGCCGTTGCCCTACCGCCTTGCAGATGTGGAGGAACTGTCGCCCCCGGTGGAAGAAACCGGCGAGGTTCCGCTTGGTCTTCCGGTGCGTCATCGCCACCGCCACTTCCTTGATCACCAGACCCTGCCGGGCCAGATCGATGATCATCGCCACTTCCACGCCAAAACCTTCTGCGAATTCTCCGCCCAAAGCTTGGAGGGCTTTTTGGTTCAAAGCCCTTTGCCCGGAGAGCGGTGCCGACAGCGTTAGACCGGTAAACCTACGGATGACTTTTCTGGCAAAATAGAGAACAAAACCGAAACCACTCTTCCTTTGCCCGTCGGGGAAACGACCGATCGCCAAATCGGCTTTTCCTTTCGCCACCGTCGCTAAGAGTTTCTTTCCTTCCAGGGCGGTCGCACCCAAGTCGGCGTCCAACAACAACAGATACTCGCCGTGGGCTGACGCCAGGCCAAGGTTTAATGCGCCACCTTTCCCCCGGTTTATCTCGGTCCGGATTACGGTGGCCCCGGCATTTTCCGCTTCCTGACCCGTATGGTCCGTTGAGCCATCATCAACCACGATAATCTGCTTCACGCCCGGGATCTTTTGGACAGCCCGTACCGTCTCGGCAATCTTCGCTTCCTCATTGAAGGCGGGGATCAGCACGGAGGCCGTAAGTTCAGCCACGGGTTTCACCTTGCTTCTCGGCCATATGCTAAACCAGCAAGGGCCGTTTTCGGAAGTAAGCTCCGGGCGGTCCCTTTTACGCCATAGTTTCCGCCTTCATCGGACGCAAGGGCGAGAACTAAAGCCACTTGACCCGGAAGCGTATCAATATTATCAATCGTCGCGAGCCCCGCATTTTTATATCTGGAAATATATGATCCCTTCGCGGTTAAAGGTTCAACACCAACAACTGTTACTCCCCGTCCTTTTGCTTCTTTAGCAAGGATGAGATCGAGTTGTTCGACCAGATCGGCTTTGTCCTCGTAGCTTCCACCGAGCAGAATAAGGGTATCAAGGGGTCCAGCTGTCAGCTGGTTAACCTGGATTAAATTGTTCGCTTGTAGCGTAGCCAGGGTGAAGCTTTCCTGGCCCGAAATTACTTCTGCGGTGAAGGCAGTCAAGACTTGGTTAAACCAGTGTTTATCTTCGCCAAAATCCAAATGCGCCGCCAAGGCCCGATACGCAGTGGATGTAGGTGGCCAAAGGCTAAAATCAATATTACTGCCGATCTGAGCTCCCGCTAGCTTCAATACGTTAATAAGATCCTTCTTTAGTGTGGCCGGGACGGAATGATTAGTTTTTATAATCCCAATACAGCGGTCAGTAAGGAGCCCCTTGACCATTAGGGGCAGGACTTCCCGGTTAAACTGCCGTAGAACTTCCAGTTCGACTTCGCGGTCGGCCAATCCGGTCTGTAGGGCCCTTTTTTCCGCCCTCAACTGGTCATATTCCCGTTCTAGATTGATGATCAGTTGCTCCTGCCTTCTTCCCATTTCGTCGTTGTTCATTAAAGCGCCGCCAATGACGATTCCGATGCCAAGGGCGAGAAAGATCGCAGCTAAGGAGGAAATATAATACCGAAAGTCCAGTGGCATACGAATCGCTCCTATAGCTTCAGTAGAAAACGTAGTTTAAGCCAAAGGAGACGGAGCCAATCCCAGAAAAACTTATTTAAGGATAAAACCAGAACAAGGGGGATAAAAGCAGCTAAGCAGATCACGAAGATCTGCCCGCCACTTTTTCTACTATGGTATAATTTACTGACGCCTCTGGCGTCGACTAAAATTGAACCTACCTTTAGTCTGACCAGAAATGTGCTGGCCATTCCGGGGCGGCCCTTTTCCAGAAAGTCAATCATGTTGGAATGGGTTCCCACCGCCACAATTAGATCGGCCCCCTTTTCATAAGCCAAGATCAGCGCCAGATCCTCACTGGTGCCTGGTGCCGGGAAAGTCACCGCCTCCAAGTCCAGTTGGCGGAGGCGCTTTAATCCTGGGGCCTTGCCATCCGGATAAGCGTGAACCACAAGCTCAGCCCCAGAGTATAAAGCTTGGTCCGAAACACAATCCATATCGCCGATAATCAGGTGGGGCTTAAGGCCAAACTCGATTAAAGCGTCAGCGCCGCCGTCAACCCCGATTAAAACCGGTTTTTCCTCACGGATATAGGATAAAATAATCTTTAAATCTTCCCGGTAGTTTTGGCCGCGAACCACCACCAAAACCTGTTTTCTATGTAAATTGGTGCGGAGCGAGGGTAGGTTTAGTCCTCCGAGGACCAGATCCTTTTCCACTAAAGCGTATTCTAACGTGTTTTGGATAAACTTATCTAATTCATGGTTCAGATTTTTTTTTGCCTCTTCGGTTGCGGCTTCGATCCGTTCCGGGGTAAGGATAAACCCCTCACCCAACAGTTGTGTCTGCCGGTAAACCCGACCATCTTTGATTTCAACTTCGGCGGTTTCCGGGAGGGCGTTAAAAAATTCAAGGCCCACCGCGTCTAGGATGGGAATCCCTGCTTTACACAGCAATGTCGGTCCCAAGTTGGGATACCTTCCCGTTATTGAAGGACTGGCGTTTATAACCAGTCGGACTTGGGCTTTGATCAGAGATTCGGCCGCAACTTGGTCCAGATCGGGATGATTGATGATGGCAATCTCACCCGGTTTAATCTTCTTTACCAAGTCTTTAGTTCGACTGTTTTTTCGTGCTGTTCCCCGAATCTCCAATTTACCTTTAGCCTCGCAATTTGTGGTTTAGACGAATCTTGTCGGAAATTTTGGCGATAAAACTGACATTAGTCGGTTTACCTTTTTTTTCGTCGACAATATGCCCCATGAGTTCATGGAGATAATCGATCTCCCCTTTACTCCAGGCCGTTTCGATGGCAAAACGCATCGAGCGTTCTACCCGGTTTGGGGTGGAATTGTACTCTTCGGCAATCCGCGGGTATAGTTTTTTCGTCACTTCGTTAATCAAAGCTGGTTCTTTCACACAAAGCAAGATTGCTTTCCGTAAATAAGTATAGCCTTTAAAGTGGGGTGGAATCTTTAGTTTTTGTAGAATGTCGGTGACTTCGCGCTCCGTCTGGGCTTCCTGCCGCGCCAAGGGTGAAACATAGTTATAATCCGACTGGGGCTGAGAACCACAGACCTCCCGGATCCGCTGGACGAGAATCTGTAGGTCGAATGGTTTAACAATGAAGTAGTCGGCGCCCAACTCCACTGCTTTACGGGTTATATCTTCATGGCCAAATGCAGAAAGAATAATAATTTTCGGTTTATTATCCATCCTTTTGATCCGTTCAAGTACTGCAATCCCATCTAATTTCGGCATAATCATATCTAGAAGTAAAAGATCCAATGGGCTGGTTCTTAAGATTTCTAAGGCTTCTAATCCATCATTGGCAACGGCAGTTACGGCGAGATCCGGATAGGACTCAAGATAATCACGCAAAACTTGACAAAATTCCAGATTATCTTCGGCAATGCCGATTTTTATCTTCCCTGATGAACTCAATAAGTCCGCCTCCGTTCGTAACTCTTTTACCATAAAATTCGTTAAATAAAGAGTAATTCCTCCATAAACATTTTTTTTCAAGAAGCCAAATCTCGAATGGGGGTGTTTTTCTCCGCGAGGCTTTCTTCCATTTGTAGCATCCATTCGGCAAAAACCGCATATCCGCGGGTCGGATCGTTGACAAAAACATGGGTGATCGCGCCGACCAATTTACCGTTTTGGATGATTGGACTACCGCTCATCCCCTGAATAATCCCGCCGGTTCGACCCAGCAATTCCGGATCAGTCACCTTGATGACCATGCCTTTATCCCGAAGGCTTGTTTGGTGATAGACCTTTTGGATTTCAATGGCAAAGCGGCGAATCTCGCTCCCCGTAACAACGGTCAGCATTTCCGCCGGACCAGGCTGCACCTGGGATATTGTGGAAACAGGGACCGGCTGGGGATACCAGGGGTTAACCAATCCGTGCCGGAGGGAACCGAAAATGCCAATTGGGGTATTTCCAATAATATCCCCAATAATGTCGCTATTTCCCGAGAAAACACCAATCTTCTCCCCAGGTTCGCCGCGATTACCTTGGTTAATCCCGGTGATGCGGGCGGCGACGATCTTCCCATGGGCTAAGGGTAGCTCCCGATTGCTGATCCCGACGATTTTATGGCCCAAAGCGCCATAATAGTTAGTTTTCGGGTTGTAGTAGGTTAAAGTCCCAACCCCGGCCGCCGGGTCTTCAACATAGAGGCCCAGGTAATAACGGGTCGTTCCGTCCTGCAGGTTGGTCCGTTTGACCGGTTGAATCGGGCGTTGGAGCGTCTCTCCGGCGCGGAGGATCGTCAATCTTAACGGCAGACCTTTCGCCGCCTCCTGCTGAATGAGGTGGTCCACTTCATGGATGCGGTGGATAACCTGTCCATTAATGGCGACCAGTAGATCCCCCACCTTCACCCCGGCCGCTTCGGCTGGATAGAACTCTTTTCCTTTGTCATCGCGGACCGGAAGATGTCCGGTGATGATTACGCCTTCTTTGGCTACTAAAACACCGATAGCATGGCCCCCTGGGATCACTTCCGGCATTTTTTCGACAATCAGATTCACCCGGCGGACCGGAATTCCGAAAAAGCGAATCTCCAAGGTGCCGGTCCCTTCGCGTTCCGAACGGACCATCACCTGTGAACAACTTCCGCCTTGTCCTTTATTCAGTTCCGTGCAGCCATTAGCGCCGACAATACCGTCAAGACGATTGGCTTCCAAATAGATACTGAAGGGTTTTTTTAAGGAAAACTGGAAGTTCTGTCCGGGGACAATCCTTAGCTTACTGGGGAAAAGTTGGACCTTGATCGCTTGGGGCAGAATAAGCAGGAAAGAGATTACAAAGAGTAGCGCAAAACCAATGGCAAAAGCTCTTCTGTAACGGGGTGGCATCATATCTTCCTCCAATAAAACCGCAGCTATAAGGTGTATTTACTGATAAATTCCCCGTTAAGATCGGCCTTTATACGAAGAAAAAACAAGGGAGTTTGGAAAGAGCATAGGCGTGATCGCCTATGCTCTTTGGTTCAAACGACGATATTAATGAGACGACCAGGGACGTAAATGGTCTTTCGCGGTGCTTTGCCATCCAGCGCCGCCTGGATTCCCGGAAGGGCTAAAGCCTGTTCTTTCACCTCTGCTTCCGGCGCGTCGACGGCGATGACCAAACGCTCTTTAATCTTTCCGTTGATCTGGACGACAATTTCCACTTGTTGTTCAACAACCAATTCTTCATCCCACTGGGGCCAGGGCTGATCGTGGACCGAATAGTCCTCACCCAAATGGGACCAGAGCTCTTCCGCCAGGTGGGGTGCGGCGGGGGCTATGAGCAAGGTAAAGGTTTTTGCCGCTTCTTGCCAACTTTCGGTTCCCCACAAGGCTGGTTTGACCTTTGAAAGGAGATTGGAAAACTCCATCAGGGCGGCAATATAGGTGTTAAAGGCAAACTCCTTCAGATCCAAAGTTGCCCGTTTAATCGTCTGGTGAAGTTTCCGTTTTAGTGCCTCCGTCGCTTCAGCGGTTGGCTTAACCTCTCCTTCTACCGGGAATAACAAGAGTTCCCAGACCCGATTTAAGAAGCGGTAGCTTCCTTCAATTCCCCTACTGTCCCAAGGGCCGCCGGTTTCCCAGCGCCAGCCGAACATTAGATAAACGCGGACGGTATCCGTACCATAGGCGCTGACCAGATCATCGGGGGCAACCACATTCCCCCGGGATTTACTCATCTTTTCACTGTCTTCACCAAGGATGATTCCTTGGTTTCTCAAGGTCAGCATCGGTTCGTCAAAGTTTACTAGTCCAAGGTCGCGCATGGCTTTGGTGAAGAAACGGGTGTAAATCAGATGCATACAAGCATGTTCCACCCCGCCGGTATAAAGGTCAACCGGAAGCCAATAGGCCGCTTCCTCCTGGTCAAAAGGACCAGCGCCTTCATAATAGGGACTGAGATAAGCATATTGGTACCAGGAGGAACAGATAAAGGTATCCATTGTGTCCGTTTCCCTTTGTGCGGGACCACCACAGCGGGGACAGTTGGAATGCAGAAAAGCTGCGTGGTGTTTCAGGGGTGATTCCCCCGTTGGTAAGAACTCCGCATCTTCGGGCAAGAGGACCGGGAGGTCTTTCTCCGGAACCGGGACGGTGCCACATTTTTCGCAGTAAACGATGGGGATGGGAGTCCCCCAGTACCGTTGACGGCTGATTAACCAATCCCGTAGCCGGTAATTGACGGCTCTGCGACCCAACCCTTTTTCCTCAAGCCAGGCGGTAACCTGATCTTTTCCTTCAACAGCGGGTACCCCGGTGAAGGGGCCGGAGTTGACCATCTTTCCGTTCTCAACTTCGGTGTACGGCTCAGTTAGGGGTTCGGGTAAACCCTCGTCGGGCGAGATCACAACCCGAATTGGCAAGTTATGCTTGCGGGCAAAGGCATAGTCCCGCTCGTCGTGGGCGGGAACCGCCATGATCGCTCCTGTCCCGTAGCCCATCATGACGTAATCGCCAACCCAAACCGGGATTTTTTCGCTGTTTACCGGGTTAACTGCATAACTTCCGGTGAAAACGCCGGTTTTTTCCTTATCAACCGCCAAGCGCTCAATCTCACTTTGGCGGCTGGCTGCGTACTGATAGGCCTTTACTTGCTCTTTATACTCCTCCGTGGTGATCTTATCTACTAAGGGGTGTTCCGGGGCCAGCACCATAAAGGTTACTCCCCACAGCGTATCCGGACGGGTGGTAAAAACGGTCAGTTTTTCTTGGTTCGGTAGTTGGAAAGTAACTTCGGCCCCTTCACTTTTGCCAATCCAGTTTTTCTGCATTGAGACAACCCGTTCGGGCCAGTCGATCTGGGAAAAGTCCAGTAATTCATCGGCATAGTCGGTAATCTTCAGGAACCACTGGTCCAGTTCTTTTTTCACCACGGGCGTTTCGCTCCGTTCACAATGGCTGTCTTCGCCCCAAACTTGTTCTCGGGCCAAGGTTGTATTACAGGTTGGACAAAAATCAACCGGCGACCGTTTTTTGTAGGCCAGACCCCGCTCGTAGAATTTCAAGAAAAGCCATTGGCTCCATTTATAGAAACCGGGTAAACAGGTGATCACTTCTCGTTCCCAGTCAAAGATGGCCCCCATCGACTTTAGTTGATCCCGCATCCGTTCAATATTGTCCATGGTCCATTTTTGCGGGTGCACATTCCGTTTGATTGCGGCATTTTCAGCCGGGAGGCCGAAAGCGTCAAAGCCGATCGGAAACAGGACATTGTAGCCTTGCATCCGCATAAAACGGGCCTGGGCATCAGAAGGGACCATGGCATACCAGTGGCCGATATGCAGGTCGCCGCTGGGGTAAGGAAGCATGGTTAAGGCATAGTATTTTGGTTTGTCCTTCTTGATTATCGAACGGTAAAGTCCTGATTCTTCCCATTTTTGCCGCCAAAACGGTTCAATCTTACGGGGCTGATAGCGGTCGTATTTTGTCGTCATGAAAATCCCTCCACTAAAATTTAGACCCCTGGTCAATATTCTGACCAGGGGCGAACTACAGTCGCGGTACCACCCTGTTTCGGCACTCCTCTGGAATACCCTCTCTTGTCCATTAACCCTGGAACGGGTCAGGAATTTTCATTCCTGAACTTCCGGGGTGAGTTCAGTCCGATTTCAGGTCCGGTTTGCACCACCCACCGGCTCTCTAAACCCTTCATCTAACCTACTACTCCCCTTCATTAGTTCTAAGCTATTCGGCGGTATCGATCAATGAATTGATCCCGTATTTAATAAAGCAATATTTATTTATGAAGAATAGTCTAGGCAGGAAAATATGAATAATCTGGTATTCATTAAACCTTATAAAAGTATAAATCAGAGCGTATTAAATGTCAAGCCATGGTCGGGGTTAATCTTTTTGCTCCGTACCAAAGCTCCTCCAGACGATAGAATTCGCGTTCGTCTTGGCCTAGGAGATGAACAACTAAAAAGCCATAATCCAGCAGAACCCACCGGGCGTTTTGGTCGCCTTCCCGCCGGGAGGGGGTCAAGCCCAAAGCACCGAGTTTTTCAAGGACTTGATCGGCCAAGGCCTTGAGGTGGTTGGGATTACGGCCGGTGGTAATTAAAAAATAGTCGGTCACGACCGTTAATTCCCGTAGATCCAAAATAACGGGGTTTTCCCCCTTCTGATCGATCACTGCCGTGTAGGCAGCGGATAAGACCTTGTCATAATCCATCCAGTCTAAACCTCCGAGCACAATTTCATTCTGTGTTTATTGGGTGCTTTCTTCGCCGGATTCATCCAGCAAAAGCTGGTTCCGGGCTTCCAACGTTAGTGGATGCAGCAAAAAGCCGGCATCCTAGATATACCTGATCTTCTGGGTATAAATGTATTTTAAAGCCGCCAAGCGGCTTCTGAAGGCTAATTCCCGCGCCACCTGGGCGGCAAGAAACTGGCGGGCTGGTTCGGCAAAGTCGGCGATGATCGTGAGTTCACCCACAATCCCCAACTTTGGTGCGCCGGTCACATGGAAGGCGACCGCTTCGAGCACGGGTTCGTCCGTGATCGCCCACTCGCGTTTTAAAAGTTCCGCACCAACTTGTCCGTGCAGTAAAACGGGGGCTTTTTTGTCCACGGGTAGGATCGGTATTTGGTAAGAACTGGCTAAGGCGAGCATCTCAGAGCTGCCTTTTTCGCGGGCAACATCGTGCATCAAGGCCGCAACTGCCACCGGCTCTTCTGGAATCTGGTAGTGACGGGCCAGTTCTCGGGCAAAATCCATCACTCTTAAGCAGTGTTGGTAACGGAGCGGGGAAAGTATCCGGCTTAATTTCCGGCTTAGTGTTTCAAGGCTCATATAAACCCCCATTAGTAAAGATCAATTATAGTATATTAATCTTTTTCCACAAAGCTCCGTATTTCCCTGCCGTTGCGACGAGAAAAGGCCGGTTGAAACCAGCTCTTTACATATTTTAAGCAAAAAGGGGTGCCAAGCACCCCTTTAACTTGTGGTATTCAGTGGTCGCGCTTCGTTGACAATGATCTCCCGCCCGCCTAATTCTTTCCCGTTCATCGTGGCAATTACTTGATCGGCTTGCTCCTCCGGCACCTCAACAAAGCCGAATCCTTTCGAGCGTCCGGTTGCCCGGTCTATAATTACCCTACTGGCCAACACTTCCGTCGAATCGGAAAAAAAAGCGGCCAAATCTTCATCCGTAGTGGCCCAGGGCAGATTGCCGACATATAGGGTTTTACTCACCAACTTCACCTCGTTTCCGGCCATGAATCACAGCATCGTTGCAGGCCCCATTTTATTGTGCCCGCCATGGCAAATATTATCGAACGAAGGTGAAAAATCGATTTTAAGCCGACCGCAAGGTGCTTATTGTGATTATGGTTTCTTTTCTTCATTATAGGTGTAAAGTTTATTTTCCAAAATATACTTTCGCACCTGCGGTGCCAACCAGTACCGGACCGACTTTCCTAGCCGCAGGCGTTCCCGGATCGCACTGGAAGAGATCCCAACCTCTGGATTGTCGAAGAAAACAATCCCTTTACTCTGAGCGGAGGGATGTTGGTAGGCCGCCAGCGCTTGGGGTACCCGGGATGGAAAACCGGGGCGCACCCCAACGGCCAACGTTGCTAAGGAAAAAAGCTGTGTAAAATGGCGCCAACCGGTTAAGGTATTCAAGGAATCTTGTCCCATCAACAGAAAGAGCTGGTGGTTGGGGTAGGTCTGGCAAAAGAAGCTTAACGTATCTATGGTATAGGAAGGGGGTTTGCGTTTTAGCTCCACATCCGAAAAGGTAAAACTGGGATTATCCTGGATTGCCAGTTTAATCAGTTCTAAACGGTCGGCGTCGCTAATGTATGGACGGTGGTTCTTCATGGGCGATTGGGCGGCGGGAATAAAGACTACATTGTCCAAAGCTAGCTCTTCCCGGGCCGCTTCCGCCAGGAGTAAATGGCCAAGATGAATTGGGTCGAAACTACCCCCGTAAATGCCAAGGGTTTTCATTTTCGGATCTGTCCGTCCCCGTGTATAATATATTTAGTGGTCGTCAAGGCATCAAGCCCCATCGGTCCGCGGGCATGCAGTTTTTGGGTGGAAATGCCCAATTCGGCCCCTAAACCAAATTCATAACCGTCGGTAAAACGGGTGGAAGCATTGACATAGACGGCGGCGGCATCCACTATCTGCAGAAACTGGCGGGCGGTAGCATAGTCGGAAGTAATGATACACTCCGAATGGCCGCTGCCGTAACGGGCAATGTGGTCGATGGCAGCCGCAAAATCCGGAACAACTTTGACGGCGAGGATCAGATCAAGGTACTCGGTGGCCCAGTCTTCTTCGGTCGCCGCTGTTACCCAGGGTAAATAGGTAAGCGTTTGGGGACAACCCCGGATTTCGGTGCCCGCCCGGCGGAGTTCTTCTCCGCAGCGGGGAAGAAAACCAGCGGCGATTGCTTGGTGGACCAGGAGGGTTTCCAGGGCATTACAGACGGACGGCCGTTGGGTTTTCGCGTTCACCACAATCTTGAGGGCTTGTTCCAGATTGGCGCTGGCATCCACATAAGTATGGCAGATCCCAACCCCGGTTTCGATGACGGGGACAAGGGCGTTGTTGATGACGGTTTTAATCAGACCGGCCCCACCCCGGGGAACAAGTACATCCACATATTCGTGCATTCGCATCAAGGCCACCGCCGCTTCACGCTCAGGAGAGGCAAGCAATTGGACCCCATCTTCCGGAACTGCCGTACCCCGTAATGATTCACGGATCACCTCGACCAACACTTGGTTGGTCTGGAGCGCTTCCGATCCGCCGCGGAGAATCACCGCATTCCCGGTTTTTAGGCATAAAGCAGTGGCATCCACGGTAACGTTGGGCCGGGCTTCGTAAATAATGGCCACTACCCCTAAAGGGACGCGTACACGACCGATCTCCAACCCATTGGGACGACGCCACATTTTTTCCACGCTGCCCACCGGATCTTCCAGGCGTACAATCGCGTGTAAACCTTCAACCATAGACGCGATCCGGTCCGGATTGAGCATTAACCGCTCGGTCAAACTATCTCTTAAGCCATCGGCTTTGGCCTTTGCCACTTCATTCTGGTTGACGGCAAGGATCCGGTCTTGGTTGGCCAGCAGCCCGGCGGCGATTTTCAATAAGGCTTCGTTTTTGGCAGTACTATCCAGATTGGCTAAGGTCGCCGCGGCCTTCTTTGCTTTCTGCCCCAAGGCAGATACATTGTTTGACACAGCTGTCCCCCCTTATTCAAAACAAACCAGATTATTGCGGTGGATCACTTCTTCAAAAGTTTTGTAGCCCAGCATTTTTGGTAAATGGGCAGTGTTTGCCCCTTTAATCTTTTCAATCTCTTCTGTGCTAAAATTACTTAGGCCCCGGGCAATCTCTTGATCATGTTGATCCAAGACGCGGATCAGGTCCCCGACACCGAACTTGCCCTTGACCCCAATAACCCCGGAAGGGAGTAAACTTTTTTTCCGCTTGAGGAGGGCGGTAACGGCTCCTTCGTCGATCACGACGGCACCTTGGGGTTGCCCGGCAAAAGCAATCCATCTTTCCCGTTGTACTAAAGTATCATCATTCGGTAAAAACACGGTCCCAACGTTCTCCCCGGCGACGATGCGGCTTAAAATACTATCTTCTTCGGCGGAGGCAAGAACCATTGTGATTCCAGAGCGGGTTGCGATCCGCGCTGCCTCCAGTTTGGTGATCATGCCGCCAGTTCCTCTCACCGTACCGGCATCCCCCGCGGTCGCCCAGATCGAAGGGGAGATCTCTGTCACGACCGGAATCAAGGTCGCCTTTTTATCTTTCCGGGGATCACCGGTGTATAAACCACCGATGTCGGAAAGGAGAATCAAGAGGTCAGCCCCAATTAAGCCGGCGACTAGAGCAGCCAAGGTATCATTATCGCCGAACCGCAGTTGCAGTTCCTCCGTGGCGACGGTGTCATTCTCATTAATAATCGGCAAAGCCTGGTACTCATTGATGAGCATCATCAGGGTATTCCGGGCATTTAAATAGCGGCGGCGATTCCCCATATCTTCCCTGGTCAGTAGGACCTGGGCAGTAACAATCCCGTATTCCAGGAAAAACTTGTTGTAAACCTGCATCAAAAAACCCTGTCCCACTGCGGCGACCGCTTGCCGCTGGGGAATCGTCCGCGGTTTGCTGGTTAATCCTAGTTCGCCAACACCGGCCCCCACCGCGCCGGAGGAGACCAGCACCACTTTTTTCCCGGAGTTATGCAGGTCAGCAATCTGGCGGACAATATGTTCCATATTTTTTAGGTTCAGGCGACCGGTAGCATAAGTTAAACTACTGGTTCCCACTTTTACCACGATCGTTTCTGCTTCTTTCAACAAACTTCGCATATCTGTCAAGGCAAGGAAAACCCCCATTTCCACTTAATAATCGGTCCATTTCATTATACTACAAATTCCGGTTTTTCCCTACCTTAAATAAAAAGACACTGTGGGACAGTGTCTAATCACAAACAATTAACTAATCTTTTGGTCTTCCCGTTCTTTTCGTTGTCGACGACGGTGCGATTCGTAGCGTGGGTCCCCTTTTTTCCACCGGGTTTCACGTGCGCGGACAATTGTTTTTTCCCGAATAACAAATTCGTTTTGTGACGGACAGAAATAAAGGTCCGTATCTTTCTGACAGTTCCCGCAATTCAAGCAGGACATAACCATAACCTCCCAAAATGCAAAAATAAATTAGTAGTCCTCCGGTTCAAAGACAAATTCTAAATCACCGATTCGAACCAGATCACCCTCCTTTACTCCTGCATCTTCGAGCGCCGTTATAATGCCCCAGCGTTTAAAGAGTTGATCGAGGCGGAGCAGAGCCTCTTTCTGCTCCAGGTTATAACGGAGGATCCTTCTGCTTAAAGCTTCACTTTTAATCCGGTAGGCCCCATCCTCATCTTGTTCAACGGTAAACTCTGGTGGCCCGCCCGGGGAGATTGCGGCAACCGGCTCCGGTTCGACCGCCAGCTTACTAACCTTCGGCAAAGAGTCTAACTTCTTCTTAATATGGAATAAGACCGGACGCAGATTCTCACCGGTCACCGCCGAGATAAAATCAACTTCATTACCGAAGTTGGCGATTTTTGTTTTTAACTCTTCTTTTTGCGCCGCTGCCGCCGGCAGATCGATCTTGGTCCCCAGAACAAGCTGGGGTTTTTGGGTTAAGTCTTGACTATAACTGGCCAGTTCATGATTGATCGCGATAAAGGCATCCCACGGTGCCGGGGCGGAAAGGTCAACTAGGTGTACCAGGAGGCGGGTGCGCTCCACATGCTTTAAAAACTCAATCCCCAAACCGACTCCTTGGTGGGCCCCTTGAATCAAGCCGGGTAAATCAGCCACCACAAAACTGTCATCTTCCAAATCAACCACGCCCAAGACCGGACTGAGGGTGGTAAACGGATACGAGGCTACTTTCGGACGGGCGGCGGATATAGCCGCAAGAAAGGTGGATTTACCCGCATTCGGATAGCCAATCAAACCGACATCAGCAAGAACTTTCAGTTCCAAAACCAAGACCGCTTCTTCACCCATTTCGCCCCGTTCGGCAAAACGAGGTGTTTGGTGTGAAGCACCAGTAAAGCGGGCATTCCCGCGACCACCGCGGCCTCCTTTAGCTACTAAACACCGTTCTTGGTGAACGGTCAGGTCGGCAATAAGGCGGTTGTCCTTACGAACAAGGGTCCCTACGGGAACTTTAATCACCAAATCGGATCCTTTTTTGCCAAAGCACTTACTACCGCTGCCGTTCTGCCCGGCACCAGCTTTATGTAGTTTCTTATAGCGGAGGTGGCTGAGGGTGGTATAACCTTCATCGGCTTCAAGGTAGACACTGCCCCCGTCGCCCCCGTCCCCGCCGTCGGGACCACCAAAGGCCACGTATTTTTCCCGCCGAAAACTAACGACGCCGTCCCCGCCTTTACCTGCGACGACTTTAATTGATACTTCATCAATGAACATCCGGAATCTCCTTTTAGTCCTTTAGCTTGCGACCGTGTTTAACACATATTATTCTACCGCAATTATTGATAATCCTTTCATCGGAATCAATATGCGGTCAAGAATTGCATAATTTATTTTATTACAATTAAGGGTAAAAAAAACCGCACTTGAGCGGTTTTTGCGTTAGGCGGTAATCACCGGTT
>JAAZDX010000136.1 GCA_012512605.1 Bacillota bacterium | reverse complement strand
TTTGCGGCCGCGTTTAAAAACATTGTGGATGAGTATGTTTTACTGGCAACAATCTTTATGATCAGTTTAGATGTTACTAAGACCAAAGAACAATTGCGGCAACTGCTTTGGATTGGATTGGCGGCCTTTTTGATTGTCTTTCTCGTTGGTGTTTATGAGTATTTTGTCATTGGTGACAAGCGGATTGAAAGTACCTTCAGCGTCGCAACGCAAACCGGGGTTTACTTTACTGGTACCGCCTTACTTAACCTTGCTTTATTGCTCTTTAGAAAGCCATCCAACCGCTTAACCTTGGTTGGTTCTACTCTTTTGCTGTTCGCTAATTTAGTCTGTTTAATTATGACTGGCACTCGCGCTGCCTGGTTAGGTTTTATCGCCGGCACTTTCTTTCTTCTGGTGTTGGCGTTTAAAAATAAAAAGTTAATTAGTCCCAAAATACTAATAATTGTCTTTGTTATTGTGGTACTGGCGGCTTTCCTGTACGATTTAGGATGGATTATTGACCGTCTGGCCAGTGTTACCGATTTATCGGATAGTTCGAACCGGCAAAGGATTATGATGCTCCGTGGTGGTTTGGCCATGTTAAAGGACCACCTTCTGACCGGAGTGGGAATTGGGCAATTTCCCATTGTGTACGAAAACTATATGCTACCCGGAGCCAATGTGTATACCCATATCCATTGTTTTTATCTTCATTTGGTGGTGGAACTCGGCCTTATTGGTTTATTCGTCTTTTTAACTTTAGTCTATAAAGTATTAAAAACCGGGATCAGGATGGGTGCACAGCTAAGCGGAGAAAAATCCTGGTTTTACTACGGGGTGATGGGCGCTTTGGTTGGAATCGGGGTTTGTAACCTCTTTGACTGGACATTCCTCAACTTGCAAGTGGGGTCTTTTACCCTGATCTTAACTGCGATGTGGTTGAATGAAATAAAAACAAAAGCAGCTTAGGATAGGCAAAGTTAATCGGGCAGCTTTATGTCATACGATCGGCGAATCTATTCTTAAGAAAAAATGGTCAAGTCGGGGAAGATTATTCAAAGAAAGTGCTTTGATGAAGGGGAGTTTAACGTACGGAGGGGTTCCATGTATTTTATCTATAATGTCCTGCTTTATGCCTTGACTCCGTTCTTGATCCTGTATTTTACCATCAAGGAACGCTCTAAAGAGAATATTGCCTTCATGCAGCGTTTAGGGTTCTACCGCCGGGACCAACTTTTACTAGGCCAACAAACACCGCGCATCTGGATTCATGCCGCTTCGGTGGGGGAAGTTAATGCGATTATTCATTTTGTGGAGCTCTTACGCCGTCAGTATCCTGATGCCTGGATTGGGATCTCGACCATGACTCTTGCCGGCTTGGAGATAGCCCGGGTTAATTTGACAGAAGCCGATGCTTCTTTTCTTGCTCCGTTTGATCTCTTTTTCACGGTACGGCGGGTGATGCGTAGTATCCATCCTCACCTTTACATCACGGTTGAGGCTGAAATCTGGCCCAATCACTTACAAGCGGCAAAAGCAATTGGAGCCGGTGTTTTGCTGATCAATGGGCGGATATCTTTAAGGACAATTGATACATATAAAACTCTCCGAACCTTCTTTCAAAGAGTGCTTTCTTACTATGACTTCTTTAGTATGATCCGGGAGGAAGATGGCGAACGCATCAAATCCATCGGTGCTGCACCGGAGAAGGTTTTAGTGAACGGTAATCTAAAATTTGACCGATTTTTGAGTGATGCAAAAGAGGAGTTACGAATTGAAATAGCGAAATTACTAGGGTTATCGGGGACAGAAAAAATGTGGGTGGCGGGTAGTACCAAAAAGGGGGAAGAGGAACTTCTCTTGGATGTTTTTACCGAGATTAAGCGGGACTTCCCCCATCTTCATTTGATTATCGCCCCCCGTGAGATTCACCGTTGAGCGGAAATTGCGGAGATAATCAAGCAGTATGGTTATACCCCTTTGCTTAGGACAGATATCTCCGGAGCGACACAAGTCTCCCCGGACACGATCATTATTCTTAATACCATTGGTGAGCTTTTTAAAGTGTATTCCCTCGCAACATTGGCGTTCTGCGGCGGAAGTCTAGTCCCCTTGGGCGGACAAAACCCTTTAGAACCTGCCTTTTGGGGCAAACCCGTCCTCTATGGTCCGTCGATGGAGGACTTCCTCGATGCGAAAAGGCTCTTGGAAGAGGTCGGGGCGGGGATTCCGGTGAAAGATGCCGAGGAGTTGGGGGAACGCATTATTGCCCTTCTTAAGGACGAAGACTCCTTAGTTCGCCGGGGACAGGCAGGCCGGGAAATGCTGCAAAAACAACAAGGCTCATCTGAACGCACACTTAAGCTGGTGAGAAAGGTATTACCAAAGCACCCGTAGGCTGAGGCTAATTTAAAAACAAACTGAATTCTAGGCTATTACGTTTCGATTTGGAGGGGTTAAGGTTGGCAATCGAGATTAAAACCGAATTGATTACGAAGCTATACAACGCACTAAAGCCGGAAACACGGGAACGGGTTGATCTGGCGGTCAATGACATGGTGAAGATTAAAGAAAAAGGCGGAAAGATTGTGGTGGTCACCGGGAGTGGCCCCAATATTCACGAGGGGGTTACGACGCTCATCGCCGAGTTGATTAATAAAGGAATTATCGATGGTGTGACCACTTCTGCCGCCGTTGTTAGCCACGAACTTTCCGGTGCTTTGGATAAAGTCCATCGCGTCGAGGGGAAAAAGCTTGGTTTTCTGGAAGAAAAGCTCCCGATCGATCGTCTTTTTGAAGTTTCGATCTTAACCGAAGAGGAATTAAGATCGTTGGAGAAAGAGATGATTATTGATCGCCAACTTATGCAACGCGCCTTATCAACGGATGGCAAGACAATTATCAAAGCCGCTGGGAATATGGCGTATCCCCTTGGATTACGTACGGAACGGTTAGCGCGGGTGATCGAAACGGTGGCTAAAGCCAATGGTCTGCCCTTTGAGGTAGTAGCCGGGGCCGGTGCGGACCCGCGGACCTTATTGGG
>JAAZDX010000009.1 GCA_012512605.1 Bacillota bacterium | reverse complement strand
GGATTGGGGTCGGCCGTTTTTGTTTCCACTTTGTTTATGGTTGTTGGTCTTCTTTTTCCGCGGCAGATTATTATGATTTTTAATAATGACCCGCTTGTGATTGAGGAAGGAAGTCGGTATTTACGGATTGTGCTCGGTAGTTATCTTTTTACCGGAATTTCCTTTGTTTACGTCTTTGCTTTACGGTCTATCGGCAACACCCTGCTCCCTATGGCCATTAGCACGGTGGCACTGGTCTGTAATGTCTTTTTCAATTATATGTTGATCTTCGGGAAATTTGGCGCTCCGGCCTTGGGGGTGGCAGGGGCAGCGATCGCGACAGTTATTGCCCGCATTGTGGAAACTTGTACTTTGGTGGCTGTCGTTTATTGGCAGCGGGGGGTGTTGGCAGCCACGCTTAATGAATTATGCGATTTTAATTTCAGTTTTATCTGGAAAGCCTACCGGACAATCATTCCGGTGCTTCTTAATGAAATCTGTTGGGGGCTGGCCAGTCTGATTTATGCGGTTGTTTACGGTCGGATGGGGACCCAGGCGGTCGCGACGATCCAGATCGTCAACACCATTACCAACCTTTTTATGGTAGTTATCTTCGGGATGTCCAGTGCGGCGGCGGTGATGATTGGCAACCAGATCGGTGCCGGGCAAGTAAAGCTGGCCAACGAGTACGCAAAAATGTTTTCCCGTTTAGGGGTTGCCTTGGGGATCGTTTTAGGTTTAATGCTCGCGGTCACTTCGCCCTACCTGCTTAATGCGTTCAATGTTTCGGCCATGGTGCGGAATTCGACCCAGACGATCATATATATTGTTGCAATCGTCTTTTTCATCCGGCTTTTTAACATCATTGCGATTGTTGGGGTTTTGAGGGGAGGAGGCGATGCGCGAAGCTCTTTATTGCTCGAAGGTTTTACCATGTGGTTTATTGGGGTTCCTTTGACCATTGTGGGCGCTTTCGTCTTGAAACTTCCGGTCCACCTCGTCTATAGCTTGAGTCTTTGTGAGGAATTGACCAAAGGTTTGCTGTGTTTAAGGCGCTTGCGTTCGGGGCGGTGGATCCACAACGTGACCCATCGCTTTGGTGGGGGATGACTTGGCAACGTGCCCCTGGTGCGCTGGGGCTATGCGCCCGACTTGAGACTGGGCGTTTGTTTAGATTACAAGGTACTGCACTGAGTTTTACTCATACGTACTGTTATGGTTTTCTAGAATCTTGGAGGAAATAGAATTTTAAGGCAGCCCAGCTTTTGGGTATTGGCTCAGAAAAAAGTTAAGCTTACCAAATTTTGATGGAATAATCTCTTTGGTAATGAATAATTTGCTCATAAGTATAGGCATATTATGAGAGGAGGATATTCGCACTTAACATAAAATTCATCCACTCTTGAAGGAGATGGACTAAAGTGATAGAATATTATAACCGAAAACAAAAATGGGAAACAATTATATGTGAAGATGGTGTGGTTGTTATGTCTATTAATATATCATGGGAACAAAATAAGTATAATGTTCCAAGGTTTACTTTAAACATGGAAACTTCAGAAAAAAGTTCTGATAGTTCATTTTTTTCCACGATTAAAATGATATCCGCAATACAGAATATGAAGCAAAGACAGATTTCTACGTTTAATTTACTTAAGAAAACATTTTCCAATAAAAGAAGGTTAAAGTTTGCTAAGGAAAATTTCATAAATGAGAGTGGTAAACTCTACGATGCGGCTATCTTCACTCTTTTATTGTCAGTAGATGCTACCTTTGAAATTTCGTCAATTACTGCTATTATTCAATCATTTAATAAAATGCTAGATACCATGATTGACGATATTAAAGTTGCTAGAACAAAAACTGAAAAAGCAGACTGCTCTGCAGATCTTCTCGAATGGTTAATTGATGCGCCTATAAACTTTATGCTTAAACTAGAACAATTTCATAGAAAAAAAATAGACAAAGATGTAACATATAAACCACATAAACTACTTTATACAACTAAAATTCAAAAAGGAGCAGAAAACAAAGACTGCTCCTTTTATTTGTACGCTGCGTAAAGGGGGGAATAAATTGGATTTTAAGAAATATACAGAGTTTATTCGTGCGATAGAGATTGATAATGTGTCACTAGGTCAAGTTCAAGCAAAGAGAATATGGTCAGAAGGGTTGCCTAACAACCCAGTGTTTACAATTCATTATGAGGCTCATCGTGTAGAATCGAAAACTGGAAAATTAAAATTTAAAACTGATTTTATAGTTAAAGGCTACGATGAAGATCAAAAAGAATTCCCTGATGTCATGGAAATGTTGTTTTCGCTAGAATTACAATATGATATTTCAAGTTTAGATGAGACATTATTTGAGGAAAGGGAATATGAGGAGCTATTGGAAATTTTTAAGAAAAGAAATATCCCTCTCAATTGCTGGCCTTATGCAAGAGAATTTATAAGTTCCATGACTTTAAGAATGGGTTTTCCGGCTTTAGTCATTGGTGCTTTTAAAAATTGCTAAAGGTGAATACATTGATTACTTTCATCGAAAAGAGAAAAAGGATAGGGATTATTCCTGACCAAGCCAAAAGGATAATATCATATCTTTCCGATAAACCATATCTTTATTTACCTATGAGTATGGTTATTCCACATTGTCTTGATAATGAGAAAAACACGGTAACAAGAATTGAAAATGCTTTTGAAACAGCAGAAGTTGAGCCTGATTTAAGAAACCACCTGGAAGAAGTGGAGTACTTTAAAAAGTTACTTATAGAATATTACACTGTTAAGGATGAAAAGTGGGCGGTGGCTGATCGTAGAGGATTGCTTCTTGAAGAACTGATAGCATCAATTAGTCCGCTTAAGTTCGACTTTTTTAATTATAAAGAAAACGTTAGGATATATAGAGATGCGATTATCTATATAGAATCTAAACCTATTATTGATTTGGAAATCGACGTAGTTTTTTGTGATGACGATATGCTAATTAATGCAATTGAATGCAAAATAACTATAGCAGGTTATTTGTTACCTAGAAGGCGAAAAAGAGGAATCGGCTTAGCGCTTGACAAGTCCATCCTGTGTTGTTTATTAACCAGAAAGGGAAAAAGATTAAAGGAAACTGCCCTTAAAAAACTTGAATTTTTTACTCAATTTCAGGAGTCCTGCAAGAAATGGGACAGTCAATTCTATCCATGGTTTTGTACAATGCAAAAGGATGTTTCTTATGAGAAGAAGTTGCTAAAGAAAAGCGGGTTTGCTAACGTTGGCATAATAACAGGAGATGTCATTCATCGTATTTTGAATGCATCGTGACCAATGGTTAGTCATAACTCAATATTTCTTAACTAGATTAGAAAAAAACATTACAAGAAACAGGTCGGGAGATTAACAGATTATTGTTTAAGCAGTAGTTCATCCTAGTTAATTGGAACAAGTAAAAAAGGAGAAATTAAAGTTATGTGGAGTTTTGCCAAATCGTTGGCAGGCATGTGACCGAGCTATAGCCGGATGGAGACAAATAAAGAGAAAGGGCTGTCCTTCAGGACAGCCCTTTCTCTTTATTAATGGGGTTAGCATCGGCTTACTTGCTAAGGAATCGCCTATCTGGATACCGCCTGCACACCGAAGGGCTTAAAATCCAAAGTCAGGTGAGTGACAGGCCCCGGCGGCGCTTGGGTGGGTTTAGTGACGCCCCGCCTTAAGACTGCATACCCAAAACAAAGTTGGGTGACACCGGAGCTGTTTCCCAAGGAGCTAGCGGAAAAGGCTCCGCGCTACTTCATTGGCTTCATAAAAAGCGCAGGTGGCATCGCGGGCTTCTTTGGCGTCGCCGATCACATAAACCGGGGCGGTTCCCTTTAACTCGTCTTCCAGCGGATTAACGCTCTGGACCCCGACGGCAATCACTACATGATCGGCATGAATTGTGGTTTTTCCTTGGTCATCAAGCTCTACGCCCTGGGCGGTAATCTTCTTTACTTTGGTTTTAACCCGGACATCTACTTTATACTGCTGAAGACGTTCTTGTAAAAACAGTTTCCGGGCTGGCCCGAGGGTGCGGGCAATATCATCCATCGCTTCGATGATCGTCACCTTTTTCCCCTTTTCGGCGAGGAATTCGGCAGTTTCCGCGCCGGTGGTTCCGCCGCCAATTACGACCACCTTTTCGCCGATCGATGCCGGGTTCTCAAGAACCTCTGGCGCGTAGCGGACATGCGCCTGCTCGACCCCGTCGATCGGGGGTTTGATCGGGGCCGAACCGGTGGCGAGGATGATCGCATCGGGGTTCTCCGCTTGAATATTGGCTTTGGTCGCCGGGGTGTTCAGGCGGACATCGACGCCGCTAAGTTCCAGTTGTTTAATTAACCATTCTACATCACCGGCGATCTCACATTTTTTTGGTGGAATTCCGGCGAGACGCCACTGTCCCCCTAGCTTGTCGCTGGCTTCGAAGAGGACCACATCACAACCGCGGTCTTTGGCAATCCGGGCCGCCTCCATTCCTGCCGGACCACCACCCACCACGACGACTTTCCCTTTTTTCGTAACCGGTTCAAAAGTAAAGCTTTCTTCGCGTCCACAGGCCGGATTCAAGGTGCAGCTGGCGTGTGTACCTTCGAGTAAAAGCCGGTCGACACATCCCTGGTTGCAGGCGATACAGTGGCGCATCTTTTCATACTGTCCATTCTGGACTTTGTTCGGCCAGGCCGGGTCGGTGAGGAGACTGCGCCCGATGCCAATGAAATCGGCTTTACCTTGGGCAAGAACCTCCTCGGCCAGGAAAGGATCGTTGATCCGGCCTACCGCAATGACTGGTACGGGGACGACCTTTTTCACTTCTTCAGCCGCCCAAACATTGAAGCCCCGGTCTAAATCCATCGGCGGTACGGTGTAGCGTAGGCTTTCATAAAGGCCGACGGAGACGTGGAGGGCATCAACCCCTTGTTGAACAAGGATGGGGGCGATTTTCTTCGTGTCCTCAATGGTCAAACCGTTATTAACTTGCTCTTCACCGCTTAACCGGTAGAGGATAGGATAATCGGGGCCGACCTTTTCGCGAACTTTGGCGATGACTTCGAGTGGAAATCGGGCCCGGTTTTCCATGCTACCGCCATATTCATCGGTGCGTTGGTTGGAATAAGGAGACATAAATTGGGCCAACAGGTAACCATGGGCACCATGGATTTCAACGCAGTCAAACCCGGCTTCTTTGGCCCGGCGTGCTGCTTCACCGAAACTCGTAACAATGTCTTGGATCATCTCCCGATCCATAATCGTCGGTTCTTCTTGGCAGAGGGGGCAAGGGATTGGGGAGGGTCCGATGATCGGGAGGCCGGTGACCTTGGAGTTGGTCTGCCGACCGGCATGCCAGAGCTGAACACAGGCTTTGGCACCACCTTCATGGATCACATCGGCCAACCGTTTGAGGCCGGGAATAAAGCGGTCATCCCAGATCGCCGGGCTTGAACCGCCGGTTGTCGGATGGACGGCCACGATCTCCACGGTGATCATGCCCGTGCCGCCCGCCGCGCGCACCCGGTGGTAATGATAAAGTTGGTCGGTGACGGTCCCGTCCGGGTTTGCCATTCCCGTACCCATGGCGGGCATAATTAAGCGGTTTTTCAGCTCTAAACCGCCGATCTTCGCCGGACTGAAGAGGGTTGGGAAAGTAGTCACTTCATTTCTCCTTTCATATATGAATCAGGTTTGACTATAGTCTTTCCCTTGATCGGGAAGAAAAAACCGGCTAATCAATTGGCCACAAGAAAGGAGAAAGGCCATGGGCCTGGCGGGTGGATATAGTCGTTGAGAAACAGCGCAAAATGAATTATAATAAGTCGGTGTTGCGTAAAGCATTAAACATGGCGTCTTCGATTAATTCATATGGGTCAAACTCTTTAACGTCGAAAACAACCCCGCCTTCGTCGGCTTTAACTCGGTTGGTCGCTTTCGAAGAACCATTGCCTTGGCCAAAGTAAAGGATCTGGTCGGTCGACAAATCCCGCAGGGTATAGATGAGCGTCAGCGAGCAGGAAGAGGAGACTTCGACATTGACCTTGTGCGGTCGGATCTCGAGGTTGGGTTGGGGCGCGTTGACGATTATATCCGTCAACTTTATGGCAAGGAGAAAATTCAAGCCCAATTCGTCCCGGCAAAAATCTTCCAACATTCTACTGGGGTATGGGCCATTATCCATCAAGAGTTTGGGGTTTATTACTTGCAGATCGAAGCGCTTTTTGATGTAATTAATGAGCCTTGTTTCTAGGCTCCGTTCGTAGGAATAGGGATCCGTCTCCAAAATGAGGCCAAGACGTTCACCAGTAAACCGCTGGAGGATTCGCTCTTCAACCTCACAGCCGGTGGCGAGCAAGAGGGCAAGAATAAGTAAGGATAATAACCAGGGCATCCGCTTAGGCATCTGATCACCGCCTGAACTTAAAATTAATCGGTTTGATGCTATTATAGCGCACGTTATGGTAAAATTAAATGAAATGTTTTGCCCCTCTAGACGTTATATATGATAGAGCCTGATCAGAAGGGGGAATAAAAGTTGAATATTGCTTTTTACCTTACTCCGAAAGAAGAAGTGATCTGGATCGCTGAAGATTCCACCATGCGGCAGGCTTTAGAAAAGATGGAATACCATCGTTATAGCGCGATGCCGTTGGTTAATAAAGAGGGCAAATATGCGGGGACCATTACCGAAGGGGATTTGTTATGGAATCTCAAAAGACATCCCGATCTACGTTTTAAAGATCTGCATAAGGTACGGATCAAAGATCTTCCGAAACACCAGTATAACGAGGCGATCTCCATTAATTCGCAGATCGAAGAGCTAATTCCCTTAGCTATCCACCAAAACTTCATACCGGTGGTTGATGACCAACAAAACTTCATTGGGATTGTCAAAAGAAGCACGATCGTCAATTATTTATATGAGCGCCTGACCACTTCCAAATGCAGCTAGCTCTAAACGTTGGTGGGAGACGGCTGACCATAGTGTCGTGGTAAACAAGGATGATATTAAAACCGGGAAAGTGACTATCTCGATAAGGAACAAGTGGTGAAGAAATTTGGACCGAAACAGTTCTGTGCCAAAGTATTATCGTTTAAAGGAATACCTGAAAGAGCAGATGAAACGGGGAGCAATCACCCCTGGGAATCAACTGCCTTCCGAATATATGCTAGCGGACCAGTTTAAGATCAGCCGCCATACGGTACGGAAGGCTTTGGATGATTTAGAAAGCGAAGGTTTGATCTTCCGGGAGCAAGGAAGGGGAACTTTCTGTGCTTACCCGGCGGCGGCCAAAGGGCAAACGGTTGCGGTCGTGACTACTTATATCTCGGAGTATATTTTCCCCGCCGTCATCAGGGGGATCGAAGAGGTGCTTAGCGCAGCTGGTTGCCTGCTTCTTCTGGCGTCGACCGGGAACGCGAAAAGCAAGGAAGCCACCTGTTTAGAAAACTTGTTACAACAAAAAATTGCCGGCTTAATTATTGAACCGACGCAAAGTGCCCGGGAGAATGGAAATCTTGTTTACTATCGGGAATTGGAAAGCCGGGGGATACCCTACTTGATGCTACATGCCTACTACCCGGAATTGGACCCGGCTTATATTATCATGGATGACGAAAAGGGTGGTTATCTGGCGACCCAACATCTGATCCAGCTTGGACACCGGCGGATTGCTGGTCTTTTTAAAGCCGATGATTTACAAGGGCTGAAACGTCGAATCGGGTTTTTAAAAGCTCTGCAGGACTATGGGCTTGAACCGATCCCCGAATTGATTGGGGCCTATGAAACGGAAGAACTTTATTCCTATCCCGACCAATTTACCCGTAATTTATTGCAACAAACACCGCCACCGACCGGGATGGTCTGCTATAATGACCAGGTCGCCTTATTCGTGCTTGAAGCATTGAGGGAGGAAGGGATTAAGGTTCCGGAAGATTTTTCCCTGATCAGTTTCGATGATTCAAGTTTAGCGGTGGCTTCGGAAGTTAAATTAAGCGGGATTGAGCATCCTAAAGTAGCCATGGGCCGCCAAGCGGCACGTTTGATTCTGGATATGTTAGATAATAAAGTGTATAAACCGCGGCATATTTACCGACCCCAGTTGGTTCTCCGAGCCTCCTGCGCCCGGAAGAAAAAGCCGGAAAAAGGACGTATTGAAAGAAGGAATTAGGTTAAGAAAGCGGTATTAATATATTAAGCTGTCTGCACAACTTAGTGAAAATTAACAACAGGAAATTACGCTGATGGCATTCATACGACGATCGACAGTTAAGGGAAATTATGCATTGGTTGTATGTTAAATGCCAGTATTATTTACCCCTACTTGTACGGACAAGTTGGTTTAGACATTACTAAGCGTTATTAAGTAATAGCCGACGCCGGCGGTCTTGCACATTTTTCTTGAAAAAACGAAAGATCGTAGCCAAATGGGTGATAAGCCGCAGAGGTAGGCAGTAGCTGGTCGTTGCTAGCGGTGTTTCAGTATCGGGACAAGGACAGCATAGTTTTCCGACTAGAAAGGAGGGGATGCTGGGCGCGGGTGCGACAGCAAGAAAACGGTTCTCTATTGGCGAAAAAACATCTAGAAACTTTAAGGACAGGAGGCTATAAAAAGATGGCAACTTTAGGAATGATTGTCGGTAACCGTAATTTTTTCCCATCAGAGCTTGCGGAGGAAGGACGGAAAAGGGTACTTAAGGTTTTGGGCGAGTTAGGGATTGACGTAGTATGTCTTTCCCCGGAGGATACTCCGTACGGGACGGTTGAAACTTATGAAGAAGCGAAGAAATGTGCGGCTTTGTTTAAAGCCAATGCCGATAAGATCGACGGTATTTTGGTGACTTTACCAAATTTCGGTGATGAACGGGGTGTGGCGGATTCGATTCGCCTTTCCGGACTTAAGGTTCCGGTTTTAGTGCATGCCTTCCCCGATGAGACCACAGCGATGTCCATCGATAAAAGACGGGACAGCTTCTGTGGCAAGATGTCGGCTTGTAACAACTTAAGACAGTATAACATCCCCTACAGCCTGACCCAGTTACATACCGTTGCTCCTGAGGAAGCAAGCTTCAAAGCGGATATCCAAAAATTTGTCGGCGTTTGCCGTGTCGTCAACGGTTTGCGGAGAGCCCGTTTCGGGCAGATTGGGATTCGTCCGGTGAACTTTACCACGGTACGTTATAGCGAGAAGATTTTGGAACACAACGGGATTGCGGTCGAGCCT
This sequence comes from Bacillota bacterium, assembly GCA_012512605.1. Taxonomy (GTDB): domain Bacteria; phylum Bacillota; class UBA4882; order UBA10575; family UBA10575; genus Capillibacterium. Next base: position 5,099 of record JAAZDX010000009.1, on the reverse strand, counting down.
TTCGATCTCTCTGAGATTCTTGGTCAAATTGGCCGCCTCAAGGACGATGAACCGGCGGTCAAAGAGCAAGTAGAGGCAATCAAAGGGTACGCTTCCACAGCCGGGATTAGTGCGGAAGCCCTAATCAAGATGGCGAAATTCGCCGTTGTCCTTAATCGTTTTATTGAAGAACACGAGTGGGACGGAACGGCCATTCAATGCTGGACGGCTTTGGAAGAATATTTCGGGGTTGTGCCCTGTGCGATTATGAGCATGCTCTCCAACCGTAAGAACCCCAGTGCTTGTGAGGCGGATATCACGGGGTTGATTGGTATGTATGCCTTGACGCTTGCCTCGGAACGTCCCAGTGCTTTATTGGATTGGAATAACAATTTCGGCGGGGATCCAAACAAATGTGTGCTTTTCCATTGTAGTAATCTGCCCCAGGATATCTTCGGTAATGAGGGAAAAATGGATTACCAAGCCATTATCGCCGGGACGGTTGGTAAAGAGAACACCTTTGGAACAATTACTGGGCGGATGCAGCCGACCAAAGCCACTTACTGCCGGGTATCAACGGATGATCTCAGCGGACAAATCAAGGCCTACGTCGGTGAAGGAGAAATCACCGATGAAGCACTGGATACCTTTGGCGGCTATGGCGTTATGAAAGTTCCCCAAATGCAAGACCTGTTGCGTTACATCTGTGAGAACGGCTTTGAGCACCATGTGGCAATCTGCCCCGGTGGAGTTGGCGAGATCATTAATGAAGCCTTCACCAAGTATCTTAACTGGCAGATCTACTACCACCGTTAAAACCTGAGAATTAAGCTTTTAAAAGAAAGTTGTGGCGGCGATTGTGGGGCTTAGAGTAATTGTTGATTACCTTATTGGAGAGTAGAAGACCGCCACAATGTTACTAAAAAAGTTAGGAGGGATAAGTAGGTGGACAGTAACGTTAAATCAATGATTGACAGCGGGCAGACGACACTAGGCATTGAGTTTGGCTCAACAAGAATAAAAGCAGTGCTCATCGGGGAGGACCATACTCCTCTTGCCTCCGGGTCACATACTTGGGAAAACAAACTGGAAAATGGCATCTGGACATACAGCCTTGAGGATGTATGGGCGGGGCTGCAAAGCTGTTATCAGGACTTGGCGGCGAATGTTTTGCGGCAATATGATGTGAAGCTCACCCGGATCGGGGCTTTAGGTTTTTCCGGCATGATGCACGGCTATCTTGTTTTTGATCAAAACGGTCAACTGTTAGTGCCTTTCCGCACCTGGCGTAATACCATCACCGGCCAAGCGGCTGAGCTTTTGCGGAAAGAATTCGACTTCAACATACCCCAGCGCTGGAGTATTGCCCATCTTTATCAGGCGATTCTCAACGGTGAAGAGCATGTTAAAGACATTGCCTTTATAACCACGCTTGCCGGTTATGTGCATTGGCAGCTCACCGGAGAAAAGGTTCTGGGTGTGGGCGAAGCGTCGGGGATGTTCCCCATCGATAGCAGTATAAATGATTATAACCCGCGGATGTTACGCCAGTTTGAACAGCTGATTGCCGATAAAAACTACAGCTGGAAACTGGAGAATATTCTGCCCAAAGTACTAAATGCGGGCGATAATGCCGGTTCCTTAAGTGCAGAGGGGGCAAAACTACTTGATCCAACAGGCACCTTACAACCGGGTATTCCCCTATGCCCGCCTGAAGGGGACGCCGGCACGGGGATGGTTGCCACCAATAGTGTCGCCCCACGCACCGGCAATGTTTCGGCGGGAACCTCGATCTTTGCCATGATCGTCTTGGAAAAAGAATTATCAAAGGTCTACCCAGAAATCGACCTGGTTACCACTCCTACTGGTAAACCTGTTGCCATGGTGCATTGCAACAACTGTTCTTCCGATATTGATGATTGGGTAAAAATGTTTGCGGAAATCTTGGAAAATATGGGGCATAAACCGTCCAAAGGCGATCTTTATTCCATGTTGTATAACAAAGCGTTATCTGCGGACCCGGATGGCGGCAATCTTCTGGCCTATAACTATGTCTCCGGGGAACATATCACCGGGTTCGAAGAAGGGCGTCCTTTGTTTGTCCGGAAAGAAAACAGCAATTTTAACCTGGGTAACTTCATGCGTACCATGCTCTTTTCGGCAATGGGCACTTTAAGAATCGGCATGGATATCCTAACCCAAAACGAACAAGTACGTTTAGATAAGCTTTTGGGGCATGGCGGTCTCTTCAAAACAAAGGGAGTCGCGCAGCAGTTAATGGCGGGGGCACTGAACGTTCCGGTTGCGGTTATGGAATCCGCCGGTGAAGGCGGGGCTTGGGGCATTGCTCTCCTGGCGGCCTATATGAAGAACAAAACAAGCAACGAGACCTTTGAGGCTTATCTTGACCAAAAAGTATTTGCCAAAGAAGGTGTAGACATAGTAGAACCCAAAGCAGAAGATATCGAAGGCTTTAACCAGTTTCTACAGCGCTTTAAGGACGGTCTAAAGCTTGAAAAGGCCGCGGTTGAAAACTTTAAATAAAGGTCCTGACCCCAGGAAACGGCGGAATTGGCGGTGGAGTCGATAGCTTGCCTGATCCCGGCGGTGGCCGCCGGGATTTATCCTTTGGTCCAGAAAATATTGGAAACCGGGTTTATTTAGGGAAGAGACCGAACGAGGGTTATAGAATAGCTCATGGGGGTGGTTTTATGCTTACCGCATTAAAAGAAGAAGTACTGGCCGCTAATCTTGAGCTGAAAAACCGGAATCTCATCATTTACACTTGGGGAAATGTCAGTGGGATCGACCGGGAAAAGGGGTTAGTAGTCATTAAGCCCAGTGGCGTACCGTATGAAGACTTAACCGCTGAGCAGATGGTGGTGGTGGATTTTGAGGGGAAAGTGGTCGAGGGGAACCTGAAACCTTCTTCCGATACACCGACCCACTTGTATCTATACCAGAATTTCCCGGAGATCGGGGGCGTCGTCCACACCCATTCGCCTTGGGCGACCGCATGGGCGCAAGCCGAGAAGGGGATTCCCTGCTTGGGGACGACTCATGCCGATTATTTTTACGGAGAGGTGCCCTGTACCCGGCGGCTAACGCCAGCGGAGATTAAGGATGAATACGAGTTGAATACGGGTAAGGTGATTGTTGAGCGGTTTTCCAAGCAGAACTACCGGGATTTCCCCGGAGTTTTAGTAGCTAATCACGGCCCCTTCACATGGGGGAAAGATCCGGCTACGGCGGTCCACAATAGTGTGGTCTTGGAGGAGATCGCAAAGATTGCTTTCTCCACTGTCGTGCTGAATGGGTCGGTGTCGGCAATTAGCCAAGAACTTTTAGACAAACATTATCTCCGCAAGCATGGGGCCGGAGCGTATTACGGGCAAGCGACCAGCAGTGACTAAACCCGTTTCGGGGCAGTTGTAAGTAAATACTTTAACACAAGCGGTTGGTTTTTAAACCAACCGCTTGCTCTTTTAATGGACCTGGTTTATCTGTTAAGAAGGAAAACGAAGAAGGGAAGGGTGATTACGGATAAGACCGTGGAAAGAAGGGTCAACCGGGAGGACAGGTGGGTATCACCATTGTACTTGGCGGCAAAAGGCGTTGTTAATACGGCTGCTGGGGTTGCCGTAACCAGAACACAAACCCCTTGTAAAAGCGGGGAAAAGTTCAATAAGCTGGTGGTAATGAGAGCGAAAAACGGCATGAGAATCAGGCGGACCAAAGAACCATAATAGACGGGCCAACCGGAAAACAATTCGCCCGGCGAAACTTCAGTTAGGGTTGCGCCAACCAGGAGCATGGACAAGGGAGTATTCATCCCGCCGACCATTTCCATTGCGGAGTAGGCCGGGATGGGAAGTTTAACTGGATGGAGAAAAGTGATCAGGCCGAGGCCGACCGCAATGATGTTGGGGTTGGCCAAAACTTTTTTCCAAGAAAATTCACCTTCCCTGCCGGTGTAGATCCGAATTCCAACGGTCCAAATGAAGAGGTTGAAACCTATCACGTAAAAGGAACCGTAAAAAACGCCGCTTTTTCCATAGACACTTTGCAAGAGGGGGAATCCCATAAAACCGCAGTTTGAAAAGATCGTTACGAAACGGAGCACACGCTTAACCGGCTCCGGATAGCGGTTAAAGATGACCAGGCCAATGAGGAGGGCAAAGAGATGAACGACAATTGTAAACGCAAAAACTTGGCCAGCACCGTAAAGCATTGATCGGGAGTATTCCAATTGAAAAGAGGTAAAGATGGTTAACGGGCAGGTTACATTCAGTAACAAACGGGTTAGGTCCTTGGTGGTTGTTGCAGTCATAACATTCTTTTTCCGGGCGAGGAAACCGATGATCATGATGCCAAAAAGGATGAGAACTTGGTTGATGACGACATTGCTACTCATATTTTCTGCTCCTTGTGTGAACTTTAGCGATTTACCAAAATAATTGCTTGTTTATATCTATTGTATCATGCCAGTGACAAAAGAAAAGTAACTTTATTTTATATAAAGGAGTTTTCGGATCATATTTTTATACCCCTTGACATGGTTGGAACCATAATTTACAATATGAATGTACATTCATATGAATATGAATTCACATTCGTTTATTCTAGACAGAGGCCTTTTCGCGGAAGGAGGATACCATGCCGAATCCGACCTTTTTCAATTTACCAGAAGAGAAACGCGAACGGATCATGGAAGCAGCCATCGATGAGTTCGCCACCCACCCTTTTCACCAAGCGCGGGTGACCGTCATCGCCGAGCAGGCGGGGATTGCCGTCGGCAGTTTTTACCAGTATTTTGAGTATAAAAAGGATCTCAATAAACACTTGATGCAGTTGTTGGTGGAGAAGAAGTTATCGTACATCAACAGCGATATGGTCAAAAATAAAGGCAAGTATAGCTTTTTCCAGCTCTTACGTGAGGTGTATCTGAGCGGGTTCCGCTTTGCGAAAGAAAACCAGCGTTTACTGCCGATCGGCCTGATGCTGGCGAATGATAAAGAACTGTACCGGGAGATCTACGGTGAACACGAAGACCGTAGTGCCGAGTTTTTCCGAGATCTGTTGGAGTACGGGAAGGAGCAGGGTGAGATTGACCCGGCGAT
>JAAZDX010000135.1 GCA_012512605.1 Bacillota bacterium | reverse complement strand
TAGACAATCCGGCCACGGGTTAAGTCGTAAGGAGACAATTCCACCGTCACCCGGTCACCAGCCAAGATTCGAATAAAGTTCATCCGCATTTTCCCGGAGATATGCGCCAACACGACGTGACCGTTGGCTAGTTCCACCCGGAACATCGCGTTTGGCAACGGCTCAATTACCGTCCCCTCGACTTCGATAATATCTTCTTTCCCCAAGGTTTACCTCTCCTTCCTTTTAATTTTCCCCCAAACGCTGGATAGCGTCGATAATCTCTCCATCCGATAACGGCTTACCGGCAGACAGTTTTTCCGCAATCGCGGCGTCCACTTGAAGAGTGAGGGAGAGGTGTTTCCGGTTTTTCTTCTTTGGTCGCTCGATCGAGCGCTTTCGCCCATCCGCCACGAGAACATAATCTTCATCTAGCAAGCCGACAATGAGAAAAGTACCTCCGGCATCCCGGCCACGAGTTGAGACTACTTTTTGTCCTAAACGGATTTCGTTCTCTGCTTTCCTTACCATTGCACCATGCCCCCGTCTTCCTCCTGCCCGTCCGGCACTTTGGTTAAAACCTCCGGATCGCCCGCCGTCACCAGTACGGTGTGCTCAAAGTGGGCCGAGTAAGACCCGTCCATTGTCGTCACCGTCCAGTGGTCGCGCGGATCAACCTTAACCTGATAAGAGCCGACATTGACCATTGGTTCAATCGCCAGGGTCATGCCCGGCTTTAGTACCGGGTCGTAACGGTGCAGGGGGGAAACGTAGTTCGGAACCTGTGGCTCTTCATGCATGGCCTGGCCGATACCATGACCGACAAAATCACGCACCACGGAAAACCCATTACCCTCCACATGTTCCTGGATCGCCCGGGAGATTGCCGACAACCGGTTTCCCGCCCGGGCCTCATTGATCCCCTTCCATAAAGCCTCGCGTGTTACCCGCAGTAACCGCTGGTGCTTAGGGGCAATCTCGCCTACTCCTACTGTTACCGCCGCATCGCCATAATATCCTTTATAGACCACACCGAAGTCCAGACCAATAATATCCCCGGTTTTCAACTTCCGCGCCCCGGGGATCCCGTGCACCACTTGGTCATTGACTGAGGTACAAATACTCGCCGGGAAACCTTGATAGCCCTTGAACGCCGGTTTAGCGTTCAACTCCTTGACCGCCGCCTCCGCCAGTTCATCCAGTTCTTGCGTGGTGACCCCAGGCGTAACCGCTGCCGCAACCCGGCCCAGGATCAGCCGGGTAATCTCCCCGGCCTTCCGCATCCGGTTAAGCTCAAACGGGGACTTTCTAGTGATCATTGCCCCACCCGTTTACGGAGCCCCGTTGCAATTGCCTGGTAAACATCGTCGATGGGCTGGGCACCATCAACCGTCAATAAACGTCCTGCTTTACGGTAATACTCAATTAAGGGTGCGGGCTGCTGGGCATAAACGGTAAGCCGATTCCGGACCGTCGCTTCGTAGTCATCTTCCCGTTGGATCAGTCGACCTTGGCAAAGATCACAGACCCCGGGCTGCCGTTCCTTCTTGGTCACAACATGGTAGACCCCACCACAATCCTGGCAGATCCGACGGCCCGACAAGCGCTCGACTAAAATCTCCGGATCAACCTCAATATCGATCACGGCCGTCAAGGTTTGGCCTTTTTCCGTCAGGTACTGATTCAAAGCAACCGCTTGCGGTAACGTCCGGGGAAAACCGTCGAGGAGAAAACCCTGGGCGGCATCGGGCGCGGCCAAGCGTTCCCGAACGATCCCAAGCACCAACTCATCGGGGACCAGTTCCCCAGCCTTCATATACCTTTCCGCCTGCTCCCCAAGGGGGGTCTTCTTTTTTATTGCTTCCCGGAACATATCACCAGTGGAGATCGGGGGGACCTTAAATTCCGCACCAATGCGGGCGGCTTGTGTTCCTTTTCCCGCCCCCGGTGGACCCAGAAGAATAAGCTGCAAAAAACTCACCTACTCAATTCCCTTACTTTAGAAAACCTTCATACTGCCGCATGACGAGTTGCGCTTCAATCTGCTTCATCGTGTCAATCGCTACCCCAACGGCGATCAAGAGACTTGTACCGCCAAACCCAATCTGCCGAATTCCCGTTAATGGACCAAGCAGATAAGGGAGGAGCGCAACGAAGGTTAAAAAGAGCGCCCCCGCCGTTGTGATGCGGGTTAAAATCCGATCTAGATACTCGGCGGTTGGCCGACCCGGACGAATACCCGGAATAAATCCGCCGTATTTCTTCAGATTATCGGCTACTTCCACCGGGTTAAAGGTAACAGCCGTGTAAAAATAGGAGAACAGAAAGATAAATGCCGCGTAAATGACCAAGTAAATTGGCTGTCCCGGATAAAAGAACTTCTGCACAAACCGGTAGAAACCACTTTCCGGTGAGAGAAAACCGGCAATGGTCATCGGGAAAGCCAATACCGACGAAGCAAAGATCACCGGAATCACACCAACCTGGTTCACACGGAGCGGCATATGGGTGGCTTGCCCCCCATACATTTTCCGCCCGACGACCCGTTTGGCATACTGCACCGGAATCTTTCTTTCTCCTTGTGTAACAACGACCACAAAGGCCACGATCAATACGGTCAAAATCAAAAAGAAGATCAACCCGATGGGGGAGATTCCACCTTCCCCGACCGTTTGCACGGTCCGGATCGCATCCGGTACGAAACGGGCGACAATACCGGCAAAGATCAGCATGGAAACCCCATTACCAATTCCCCGCTCGGAGATATGCTCGCCAAGCCAAGTCAGAAAAACGGTCCCGGCCGTCATCGTCAGGACAATCGTAATCAACGAGGTCACACTCGTCGGATCAACCATTGCCCCCCGGAACCCCATGGTAATGGCAAAAGCCTGAAGCAAACCGAGGATTACCGTACCGTACTTCGTATAGCGGGCGAGTACTCTCCGCCCTTCCGGCCCTTCTTTGGAAAGTTCCTGCCACCCCGGGATCACCATGGTTAAGAGGTTCATGATGATCGAAGAAGTAATGTACGGTTGGACCCCGAGCGCGAAAACCGACATATTACTGAGCGCCCCTCCGGAAAACATATCCAAAAGGTTAAAGATGTTATTCTCGCCGAAATTATAGGGATTCATCCCTGGGACAACTATATACGAACCTAAGCGAAAAACCGCCAACAGAAAGACCGTCCACCACATTTTTTTCCGGATATCCGGAATGCGAAATGCGGTTCTTAAAGATTCCCACATCCTATATCACCTCAGCTTTGCCGCCGGCCGCCTCAATCTTAGTTGTGGCTGATCCGCTAAAAGCATGGGCTTTTACGGTCAGTTTCTTCTCCAGTTCGCCCCGGCCTAATACTTTCACCCCATCGTAAACTTTATTGATCAAACCGTTCGCGATTAAAAGTTCGGGGGTAACCTCGGTTTCATCCGCAAAACAATTTAAGCGTTCAATATTAACCTCCGCCCAGATCTTACGGTTAAAATTCTTGAAACCCCGCTTTGGAAGCCGACGCTGCAAAGGGGTCTGCCCGCCTTCAAAAGCCGGTCCTTTTCCCCCGCCGGAGCGTGCCTTCTGGCCTTTATGACCTCGCCCGGAGGTTTTCCCTAAACCGGAACCAGTTCCCCGTCCGACTCGTTTACGTGTGGTTCTCGACCCAGATGCCGGTCTTAATTCCTCAAGCCTCATCCTGGCACCTCCTATTCCTCTGTTACTTCCACTAGATGTTCGACTTTTTTAATCATCCCTTGGATTACCTGATTATTGGGCACGACAACCGTTTGGTTCAACCGGTTGAGGCCGAGGGCGGCAAGCGTTGCTTTCTGGTCTTTGCTCCGACCGATCGTACTCCGCTTCCAGGTAACAACCAGGTTTTTCACTTTCTTCTTTGCCATTTTCACCACCCCTTAGCCT
>JAAZDX010000134.1 GCA_012512605.1 Bacillota bacterium | reverse complement strand
GATCAGGTCGAGATAACGCTGGCGGTAGCGGATATCCACATCTTTAAGCCCGTGCCATTTCTCCGGCAACGGACGGAGGGCTTTGGCCAGGAGTTCCCACTTCTCAACCTGAACGGTGATCTGTCCCCGGTTGGTCCGGAAGACGGTGCCGGTAACGCCAATCAGGTCCCCCAGATCCAAGTCGGTAAACCGTTGGTAGGATTCTTCACCCAGAACATCAATTTTGGCGTAGATCTGCATCTCGCCGCTGCGGTCGGATAGATTGGCAAAACAGGCTTTCCCGTGGCCGCGGATGGTCATCAGCCGGCCAGCAATGGTTACCTCCTGCCCTTCCAGCGCGTCGAAGCCTTCCACAATCTCCTGACTCTGGTGGGTGCGTTCAAACCGGTGACCAAAGGGGTCGCGCCCATCCGCTTTAATCTTTTCCATTTTCGCCAGGCGGTTCTCCATCTCCTCTGTCCGGACGACAGAGCCGAAAGTATTATGTTCGTCCATTAATCTTACCTCCATACTCCATATCTGATCAGCTATGTTCCATTAGAAAAAATTAGCCTGTCATTCTCCCGGTACCAGAGGTACCGCTGATTAAACCTGCTTTTGCCCGCCTTCGGGGCCCGTCGCCCACCTGGCTTTAATTTCCATTGCTTCACGTACGCGGGCGATAGCTAGCGTGGATGACTACCTACCTAAATATATTATACACCAAAGGGAGGGGCAAACCCCTCCCTCTCCGTGTCAAGCGCCAATGTTTAGTCATTTATTTACTGATCGCTGTTACCCGGTAACGGAGGGTCCCCACTGGCGCACTTACTTCAACCTCTTCGCCGCTTTTCCGACCAAGCAGGGCTTTCCCCACCGGTGATTCATTGGAGATCTTAAAATGGGCTGGATCGGCCTCCGTCGAACCGACAATCGTGTATTCCACTTGTTCACCGGTCTCCAGGTCAAACAGGGAGACTTTAGACCCCACACTCACTTGATCGAGGGTCACGTCCTGTTCGTCGATGACCCGCGCGTTGCGGAGCATCTTTTCGATGGCCAGGATCCGTCCTTCGATAAAACCCTGTTCATTCTTGGCGTCTTCATACTCGGAGTTTTCGCTAATGTCCCCAAACTCGAGGGCTTGTTTGATCCGTTCGGCAACTTCCCGCCGGCGGACCGTCTTTAAATGTTCCAGTTCCTTTTCCAGTTTATTTAATCCTTCCAGCGTTAAAATAACTTCTTTCTCCGCCATTTAGCTTATCCCCTTTTAAAATGATCAACTTCTTCTGACCAATTGTTTTCTTCTCCGAAGTGCGTGAGGTAAAAAACCGTAAAAAAAGGCTTCCTTAAAAACCTTTTAAGGAAAGACCGTTCTACTGGGGAAAATGAAGAGCAAGCACCGGATGCTCATTTTTCGTACCAACATTATAACCGAGCATAATAGCAGTGTCAAGATGAAGAAAGACTATTTTATGGAAAGATGTTAGTCCGTTAATTGAAAAAGCAAATTCCACCCCTGCAAGGCTTAAGGTGGAATTCTGTTTTTCATATTCTTGTTTCTTGTGTGGAAGTTTGTTTTAACTCATCCTCATAGGCGTCGAGCAAGGCCAAGATTTCGCCCTGGTTCACGGCTTCGTTAATGCGCTGCCGGGCGCGGGCGGCTCCCGGAAAGCCCTTCAGGTACCAGGTGAGGTGTTTACGCATCTCTTTGACCCCCCGTTCCTCACCACAGAAGGCGATCTGGGCCGACAGGTGGCGGCGGATTAGGGCAAAGCGTTCCGCGATGGTCGGCGGTGGAGGCTTAGCTGCGCCCGTCAGCACGGCCACCGTCTCCCGTACCAACCAAGGGTTACCAAGCATCCCGCGGCCCAGCATCACCCCGTCACATCCGGTCTCGGTCCGCATCCGTCGGGCGTCGGCGGCGCTGAAGATGTCCCCATTCCCGATCACCGGAATCGTAACAGCGGCTTTCACCTTTTTGATCACACCCCAATCGGCCTGGCCGCTATAAAACTGGTCGCGAAAGCGTCCGTGCACCGCCACGGCGGCCGCCCCCGCGTCGGCGCAAAGCGCGGCCAGCTCCGGAGCGACCTCAGCACCAGGGGCCCAGCCCCGCCGCATTTTGACGGTGACGGGACAGTCAACCGCAGCCACCACGGCGCGGACAATCCGGCCGGCCCGCGGTAAATCGGTGAGGAGGGCGGCCCCTTCGCCGTTTTTCACAACCTTCGGAACCGGGCACCCCATATTAATATCGATCAGGTCCACCGGGTAGGTGGCAAGAATGTCGGCCGCACGGGCCATCGTCTCCGGGTCGGAGCCGAAAAGCTGAATACTGACCGGCCGCTCCCGGGGATCGGTTTCCAACATTTTTAAGGTATTCCGGTTACCGTAGACCAAGGCCTGGGCGCTGACCATCTCGCCACAGACCAGACCGCACCCCTGTTCCTTCAGGAGGAGGCGGAAGGGCAGGTCGGTGACGCCCGCCATTGGCGCGGTAACCACCGGGTTGGCCAGCTTAAGATCGCCAATTTGCAATCGAAATCCATCCTTTACGTAAATCTGTTGTTGAATGTAGTCCTTTTCGGTGCCCGGGCTACTAATACCTCCCGTCTAACCTGGGCAGAATAAATAACGTTTGTAAACAGGAATCTGCCCGCAGGCAATGGGTAACAACAAATTGAGCTGGGAGGATCGGAATGAAATCAATCTTAACCACGGAACGGGAGTTCACTCCCCAGCTTGAATTTTTTACGGATCCGACGGAAATTATTAAGGGAATCCACCGTCAGGAGTGGGACTCCTGGGCGGCTTTCCAGTTACGGGTCCAGGCCGCTGAACTTGGGCTTTTTACCGGTTTCGACGACCAGCTTTTGATCTACCCCCATCTCCAGGAACGCTGGCGCCAAGTCGG
>JAAZDX010000133.1 GCA_012512605.1 Bacillota bacterium | reverse complement strand
TTTGTTCCCGGAGCCAACTGCGGATCCGGCTTTTCGCCTTCGAAGTCACCACGAAGTTCAACCAATCCCGGCTCGGGCTGCCCTCTTGTTTAGTGGTGAGAATCTGCACAATATCGCCGTTTTTCAACCTGTAATCCAGAGGAACCAGGCGCCCGTTCACCTTCGCCCCGACGCACCGGTGGCCGATGTGGGTATGCACCGAATAGGCAAAGTCCACCGGAGTGGCCCCGGCGGGTAAACTTTTCACATCCCCTTTGGGGGTAAAGACAAAGACTTCATCCTCAAAAAGGTTAACCCGTAGGTTCTCGAGGAATTCATCTGCATCATTAGCTTCGCCCTGCCACTCCAGAAGATGGCGGAGCCAGGCAATTTTCTGTAGAAAATCCTCATCCCGAACGGGCTTTCCTTCTTTGTAACGCCAGTGGGCGGCGATTCCGTATTCGGCCACCTGATGCATCTGCCACGTCCGGATCTGAATCTCCACCGGTGCCCCCTGGTTCCCCATGACCGTAGTGTGGAGAGACTGGTACATATTGGATTTCGGGACCGCAATATAATCTTTAAACCGGCCTGGGATCGGTTTCCAAAGGGTATGGATCACCCCGAGGACTTCGTAACAATCCTGGATCGTATCGACCAACACCCGTAAAGCCATCAGGTCGTAGATCTCCGAGAACTCTTTGTTTTGACTTACCATCTTCTGATAGACACTGTATAGGTGTTTGGGTCGTCCTTGGATGTCCGCTTTGACGTTCAGCTCGCGTAAGTGTTCATCCAAGACTTTAATGTTCTCCTCAATCTCCCGCTCCCGTTCGGATCTTTTCTGGGCAACCATCTCCACCAGTTCGTAATATTTATCCGGTTCAAGACAGTGGAAGGCAATGTCCTCCAGTTCCCATTTCATCCGGTAAACGCCCAACCGGTGGGCCAAAGGCGCGTAGATCTCCAGCGTTTCCCGGGCGATCCGCTTCTGTCGCTCCACAGGAAGATACTGCAATGTCCGCATGTTATGCATCCGGTCGGCCAGTTTAATCAGGATCACCCGGACGTCTCTGGCCATCGCCAAAAACATTTTCCGTAAGTTTTCCACCTGTTGTTCCTGTTTGTTCTGGAAAATGATCTTTCTCAGTTTCGTAAGGCCGTCGACCAGGGCGGCAACTTCGCTCCCAAATTCCTTAGTAATATCTTCCAAGCCGATGGGGGTATCTTCAACCACATCATGGAGGAGTGCCGCAATAACCGAAGTAGGGTCAAGGCCCATCTCCACCAAAATATAGGCAACCGCCAAGGGGTGATTAATATAGTCTTCCCCCGAATCACGCCGTTGCCCCTCATGGGCCGCTTTGGCAAATTCGTAAGCCCGACGAATCTCCTTCTTCGCTTCCGGGCTGAATTTGTCTGCTTTTTGTAATAAATGATCAATCGTATTGGGCTTCACCTTTCAACTAACCTCCGGTAGTTTCAGATCCTTTAAAACCATTTGAAGCTGGTTGTTCCAATCATTTTCCGCAAGGTTAAAAGCCAAATCCAAACATTCAGCCCCTTCCAGCTCCTCCGTTAATGCCCCAAAATTGAAACCAATCGCCTCACAGGTTACTGCTCCGTTCCCCACTTTCAGTTTTAAATGTTTGGCATCTTTGCCCACACCCCAACAGGCTAAAAGGTTCACACCCTGGCAGGCAAAGACCGGTTCGGGGTTGCCTTCCCCGAAGGGGGCGAGCTGCGCCAGTTCAGCCAATAAGCTTTTGGTCACCGCCTCCACCGGGATGACCTCCTCCACTTCTAAAGCAGGGATAAGCAGTTCGGGAGTAAGGCGGGCTTCCGCCACCGCCAAAAAAGCCGCTTTGAAATCGGCTAAATGCTTCTTCTCCAGTTCAAGACCGGCGGCAAACTCATGCCCGCCAAAACGCCGCAGATGCGCACGGCACTCAGCCAAAGCATTATAAAGATGAAACCCGGGAATACTGCGTCCCGAGCCTTTGGCCCGATCCCCATCGAGACTGAAAAGGACAGTTGGCCGGTGGTACTTCTCGGCCAGTTTGGAAGCGACGATCCCAATGACACCGGGATGCCACGGTCCGGCCAGGACGATCGCCTTCGCAAGGGGGCCGGAAGCAGCTAGGGCTTTCTCCGCTTCCTGGTGAACCCGTTCCTCAATCCGTTGGCGTTTCCGGTTCAAGGTTTCCAAAGAGGCGGCCAGTTTCTGCGCACGCCGCGGATCCCCGTCCAGCAAAAGTTGGAGCGCCTGCGCCGGATCGCCCAAACGCCCGACGGCATTAAGCCGGGGAGCCAAAATATAACCAATATGGTCGGCGTCGATCCGCTTACCGGCCAAACCAGTCTGGACAATTAAGGCCTTAAGTCCGTTATTCTGCGTCTTGGCGATCTGGGCTAATCCCTCTTTCACCAAGATCCGGTTCTCACCCAAAAGCGGCACTACATCGGCAATGGTCCCCAAAGCTACTAAATCTATATTTTCCCATAAAACCGGTTCTAACTCCGGTTTTCTGGACGCTAAACCCTGAAGCAGCTTAAAAGCAACCCCAACCCCGGCCAGCTCCGGGTAGGGGTATTCCGGAGAAAGTTTCGGATTGACCAAAGCCGCCGCCTGTGGTAGCTGGGCACCAGGCTCATGGTGATCGGTCAGGAGCAGCTTGACCCCTTCGGTAGCCAGGTAAGCAGCCTCGTCCACCGCGGAAATACCGCAATCCACCGTAATCACCAGGCGGCAACCGTGTTTTACGGCCTTCGTCAGCGCCTCGCGGTGTAACCCATAGCCCTCCTCCAGTCTTTTGGGGAGATAATAAAGGATGTTTCCGTTGTTAAACGGACGCAGTGTCCGTAAGAGAAGCGCAACTGCGGTAATTCCGTCCACATCGTAGTCACCGTAAATGAGGATACGTTCCTGTTGCTCCAGGGCGGAAGCAAGGAGGCCCACCGCCTCTTCCATCCCGTTTAACAAGAAGGGGGACGGCAAATCAGCCCGATCACCCTGTAAAAAGAAGGCTACTTCTTCACGGGTGGTCAGTTTCCGTCTGGCGAGAATTTTCGCGAGCAAAGGAGAAAGGCCAAACTCGGCGATCACTTCGGGCGAACATTGGTCGTTTACTGTACTAACCTTCCACTTCTTGGGGTGAATCGTCCACACCTCCAGCCACGTTCTCCTTCGCCTCCGTGTTTACCGTACCGGCGTCATCTGGTTTGTCCGTGAACGCATCCCCAGTCTCCCCGGTCTTTTCTTCTTTCTCCCGGTTCTGGTTCCGCGCTTTAAGCCGGTTGGTCGCTTGGTGGACCAGACCAAGACTCCCCACGGCCACCGCACCGATTAAGAGGCAGAGCAGGATCACTAAGGCAAAAGAGGCCTCGAATTGCCATTTAAAAAAATAGATCGTCACCGGATAAGCGTTTTGTAACGCAAAGGTCGCCACCAGGACGGC
This sequence comes from Bacillota bacterium, assembly GCA_012512605.1. Lineage (GTDB taxonomy): Bacteria > Bacillota > UBA4882 > UBA10575 > UBA10575 > Capillibacterium. Next base: position 808 of record JAAZDX010000133.1, on the reverse strand, counting down.
AAAAACAAGCATCAAGATCAGTAAAATTTGCATGCGGCCACCTCCATCATTCACAGGATATAAGTATTTAAGGATAAGATTTCGGCACGGAACAAGCTTCTCCTCCCCACCCCACCTGAGTCCTTACCCGGAAACGTGAAATACGAAAATGGTCCGCGGAAAAAGCCCAATTAGAAAGAAACCCCTCCCGTTGTCAAGGAAGGGTTTCTTCAACATCACAAGCTTATTCTTTTGCCGTCGCCAGTCGGCCGGGGCGCCCCTTGTTCTCCTCGGCGGTTTTCCAGATTGCCCAGAGCGGGGTGGCCAAAAAGGCACTGGAATAAGTGCCCACCGTCAAGCCAATAAGCAGGGCGAGCATGAAATCGCGAATCGCCGGACTCCCGAACAAATAAAGGACTAAAACCGCTAACACCGTTGAGACCGAAGTGTTCAAGCACCGCCGCAGGCTTTGCAAGAGGGACAGATTAACGACCTCGGCATAGGTTTCCGACCGTTTTTTAAACCGCATGTTCTCCCGGATCCGGTCGAAAATAACAATGGTGTTGTTGATGGAATACCCAATGATCGTCAGCGCCGCCGCGACAAAGTTCATATTGACCTCTTTCCCAAGGAGGGCAAAGAGACCGATCAGGATCAACACATCATGAAGCAACGCCACTAAACTAACAACACCCGACTTAAACTCAAACCGGATGGCGATATAGACGAGCATCAACACCCAGGCAATCACCACCGCGTAAAAGGCGTTAAGCAACATCTCTTTTCCGATAATCGGCTCCACCTGGTTGATCTGTAACGCGGAATCGGC
>JAAZDX010000132.1 GCA_012512605.1 Bacillota bacterium | reverse complement strand
TTAAGTTCGCAATTTCATAAAGGAAAAGCCATCGGGACTCCGAAATGGTAAATTGCCAACCAAACCAAAAAGGAGTGTAGCCCAATGGCTTGCGTTAATTTATTTTCTTTTGGTGTCTTTAATTTTAAACTTGTCCAAAAAATTTTTGATATCCCGCATTGATTGTGGGGGTTTATAGTGATTGTTTTTTTTGAAGCCACCCTTTTCTTTTTTTGGTGATTTCATACCTTTCCCTCCTTAAGGGAAGGTATGATCAAAATGAAATAAATATTACTTTTTTCTTCCGCATGAAACGGCAATTTCTTTAACTGCGATTTCAATACTTTTCAAATACTGGGGTTTAGGATTGGCCGATTTCATGATAAAGCCGATGCCTTCTTTTTTGACTCCAATCTTTTGTGTTTCTTTTAATCTTAATGCCTCAGTCATTAAGATCACCTCGTTTCATATTTATTATAACTTATATTTAAGGATGATTCAACTTTGACTGAAGGGCCCAGCCAATTATGGAAACAAAGGAAGCTAGTAGACCGCTAATGGACCATATTTCAGCATCGGTTAACTCATATTCGGTCGCTCTGGGATCAATAACAATAATGGTTTCAAAACCTGAGACCATAGAGTAAGCAATTACACCGACCTTTTGGTTTATGGTTGAAATATCTCTATTATTCCAAGTTACTTCAACAATGGCGGTAAGTTTTTCTTCCAGTTGATTAATTGCGCTTTTATTCGCGGGGATGACATATATTCCTATCCTGTTGATATTAGCATATGTAGTTAAAAGGATCTTTTTGATCTTATCCCTGAGATTCTCGACAGTCTGTTCATAACTGTCTGCTAAAACATCATATTCAAAGGATGATGATAAGTAGCTGGCAATCTCACCACTTAAACTTGTTAAGGTTTCTAACTGTTCGTTCAATCTTTCATAGCCTCGCTGGGCTTTCACTAAGTCTTCTGTAGATAACTCTTGACTAAACTCTATTCCGAAAAGCTTTGTTACGGTTTTTATTATTTTTCCCTGTTTAAACATACCAGAAACAAAATATGCAATCCAGTAGACCAAAAAAGTTTTAATGAGTATGGCGATAAAAAAGGCAACCCAGCGATTATTTAAATAGGTAATAGTAAAGAGGATATATTTTCAGAGGTTGGAGGGGATTTAAGGATATCGTAGGAACTGATCACTATTCCTATAATCAATAAAGTTAATAATGCAGTCTGAATATTATTAGCTCTGAGGAGAAATCTTTCCTGCTTACGCCAGAGGCAAACCACTCCGGCCATGTATAAAGTAATCCCAATGGTTATTAATATCTGCCAGTCCATATGTTCACTCTCCTCTTTGCTTTATTATCATATTTTGGCACACACAATCGTAATACCCCTTTACCTTATTCGCTTTGCCTTTAATTTAGAGATAGCATTAATATTTACCGAACATTTATGAATAGCAAACCTCAAAAGGCATGTGTTAAAGCGTGGGTCAGCTTATCATAAAAATGTAAATATTTACAAATACAAAAATTAATTTTGCTATATACCAATTTTATCCTGCCTCGTAATATATTATATATTTTACATAAATTAATTTTTGATGTCTGTATTAGATAGTTTTCAGGTAAAAGTTTAAACAAAACCTTATTGATTACTTGCTAAAGAATCGGGCCTCTTTAAACCGAAACGTCTTCAAACCGCAATGTAGGAACTTAATCATTCGCGCCGGGTTCCATTTGTGCAATTCGTTTGTGAAAGGGTCAGAAGCTTTCTATCTTTTTGGATGGATATTATATTCTGACCCTTTTTTTGTTTAGTTTTTGTTTAGAACCGCTCCTTTATAATAAATCAGGTACTAATAAATCAAAGGTTTTCAAGTTGCTCACGGATATCTTTCGCCAACATGAAGGGTTGAATCAGGACATATGATAACAATAAGGACTTTATTGTGGTCACTTGAAGTGGCCAAACGTAAAGGATTACGAATGAGGGAGGTTTTCAGATGAGAGGACATTGGATCCGGTTTTCTTTTTTTCTTATGTTATTCTTTTTACCGCTGCTGATCGGGGCCGCACCCCTGAATGAGAAGGAGATTCCGGTTTATCCCGGCGCGGTGCGGGACCAGGCTGCCGAGGGAGAGATCCGCAGGGATTATGAGGAGTACAGATTTGACTATTGGGAGATGAAGACGATTAGGGTCTACACGGTGAAGGCGCTGATTGATGATGTTTGCCGCTATTACATTGATCAACTCAAGGCCAAGCCGGGCGAGGCGATTGGCGACCCTTATGACCTTTCCCCGGGGGAGGTTGACGGGCCTTGGTATGAGGTGGGTTTTTGGCATGAAACTATTTTCGAGACCCAATATGAATACGACACCTTGTTAAATGATGGTGAATGGGTCAAAGCCGCCTTTGCCAAACGGCCGCAGTGGAAAAAGGGTTCGTGGCTAAACGCGGCATATTTCGAATGGAACGCCGGTTTACCCAGCGGGGACCTGGCCAGGTATGCTGTGATTCTGGATGATGTAGGCTTCGACTCACGAAAAAGGGTGGATTACCGGTCGACTAGGATCCGCATCCAAGTGCTGGTTTCCCCATCGCTGGAAGCAATCGAAGAAGAAGAGGATTGGGCGATGGATCAAGCCGTCGCGGCCAAGGCTGAGCATTTCCGGAAGAATCCTCCGACAGAGGAGTTCCTGGGGATCACCCTTTACCCGGGTGCAGTCTTCAGCCCGGAACTTACCGCAGGAATGTCCATGAGTGATGAGTATCATATTTACGTCTATTTTAGCAATGATCCCCTTGACCAAATTGTGGATTTCTACCGGAAACGGCTGGGGAAAGAGCCGCTGTCCAGTGGCGACTTGGGGTATATGTTTGCGCTTAAAGGTTCTTTACCCATTCCGGAAGAGGGGTTGGCGATTCAGCCGAACATGATCTTTGATGTTCCGTTCCAGTCCATGATTTCGATCCAGAAGCAGGTGGGCAATTAAGTTGACTAAAGGCTAGGATGGATGGGAAAGGCAAGAAGATGGGCACCGGACATCCTTTGCTGTTTTTAAACCATTAAAGGAATTATTTAAACCGCCGGGAACAATTTACGTCCCGGCGGTTTTTGCTGGCTGGGTTCCGGAAGACAACCCGCATCCTGCTGTGGATTTAAAAACGCGGGAAGGAGAGTAAGGGCTAAAAGCGGAAAGTCCAGTTAAAACCAGATTGAATCGAGGGATTAAGATGCACGAAAAGCTTTCCTTCCGTTCCAAGTTTTTGTATGGCTTTACCGACCTAGGGTTTAGTATCGCCTATACGATTCCCGCTTTTTACCTGCTAATCTTTCTCACTGATGTGGTCAACTTTCCCCCGGCTTTGGCTGGTACGCTGCTTTTACTCGCGAAGATCTGGGATGCGCTGATTGATCCGGTGATTGGTCACGTCTCCGACCGGACCAAAACCCGGTGGGGGCGGCGCCGGCCCTATTTACTCTGGTTTGCGGTGCCGTTCGGCCTGGCGTTTAGTCTGATGTGGCAGATTCCCCAGGTGGCTTCCCCGGTGGGGCAGACCCTGATTATTCTGGGTGCGATCTTTTCCTTTATTACTTTCTTTTCGCTCCTTTCGGTTCCCTATTCCTCACTGGCCCCGGAGATGACCCGGGATTATGATGAGCGGACCAGACTGAACGGCTACCGGATGTTCTTTTCCATCATCGGTGGGCTGGTGGCTGTGCTCTTACCCTCCTATTATTTTGGATTGTCACCGGACCTGCGCTACGGGTACCGGGTGATGGGGATCTCCCTCGGCGTGGTCTTGGCCGTGCTGCCGCTCTTTGCGTTTGTGGGGACAAAGGAGAAGTTGTCAACCGGGCAGGACCGCGTACCGCTGAAAAAAGGGCTCCGTTTGGTCCTCGCCAACCGTCCGTATATTTTAGCCCTCACCACGTACCTGGCGACGTGGGTGGCGATTGATATCATTTCCGCCGTTTTTATTTATTATTTGAAATACTGGCTGGATATCAGCAAAGAAAACAGTAATGTTATTTTTGGGCTCATCTTCGTTGTGGCGGCGGTCTTCTTACCCTTCTGGGTGAAATATGCGGAGCGTTTCGGCAAAAAAAACGCTTACTTTGTTGGCCTTGGCTTTTTGGCCTTGGTTATGCTTGGAACCGTCTTTATCCAGCCCGGCCAGCGGAACCTGGTTTATTTGGTTGGTGCTTTAGCCGGAATTGGGGTTTCGGCCGCCCATGTCATCCCCCTTTCGATCATTCCGGATACCATCGAGTACGATGAACTACGCTCCGGCCACCGGCAAGAGGGCATCTATTTCGGACTGGTCACTTTCATGCAGCAATTCGCTACTTCGGGCGCACTTTTTATTGTTGGTCTTGCTTTACAATGGTCCGGTTATGTTCCGAATATTGCCCAGAGTGCCGGGACCTTACTGGCCATCCGTCTGCTCTTGGGGTTATTACCGGCCATCTTGATCGGCCTTGGTGTGCTGGTATTGGTTAAATTCCCCATTGACCGCGACTATCACCTGTGGATCACCCAGGAGCTGGCCGCTCGGGACGCTTCGGCCGCCGGCGCAGAGGAGCCGACGGAGAAATAACACTGGTTGTAATTGATGAGAGAATTAATCTTGAATAATCTTGAATTTGATAGACCAACCATCGGAGGTATGATCATGCCCGTAACCATCCGCACTGTGGAAACGAAGAAGGACTGGAAAGCTTTCATTAATCTCGCCTGGCAGATTTACAAGGGGAATCCGGCTTGGGTGCCCCCGCTCCGGCGCGATCTGGAGCAGACCCTTGATCCAGAGCGGAATCATTTTCTCCGTTCTGGCCCGTTTCGTCTCTTTTTGGTCCTACGCGACGGCAGACCGGTCGGGCGTTTACTGGCCGGGATTGACCAGAAGACGAATACCGTCAAAGGAAAGTGTGAAGGGTATATCGCGCTCTTTGAATGTATAGAGGATTATGAGTGTGCCCGGACCTTGTTGGATGCGGCCTGTGCTTACCTGCGCGCCAACGGGGCGACGGCGGTCCGGGGGCCGGTCTCCCCGACCAACGGCGATGATTACCGGGGCTTTTTACTTAATGACTTTGCCCGCCCGCCCGTCCTGATGAACTCCTACAATCCCCCCTATTACCCGGAGTTCTTTGAACGGTACGGGTTTACCAAGCACATTGACCTGTATGCCTATTACTTTGACATCCATGTGCCGCGGACGCCGGAGGCGGTGGCCTATGCGATGGAGAGGTACGGGTTTACCGTCGAACCCATCAACCTCGATCGGCTGGAAGAGGAACTGGCCGATATCAAACGGGTTTTGGACGAAGCAATGCCCGAAGAATGGCCGGATCTGATTCCCCCCGATGTGGATACTTTAAGGGAAATCGCCAAGGCCCTCCGGCCGTTGGCCGACCCGGAGTTTATCCTGATTGCCAGGCACAACGGGCGGCCGATTGGTTTTAATATTACCATGCCCGACTACAATCAGGTCTTGATTCACCTCCGCAAGGGGCGGCTGCTTCCTTTGGGCTGGCTGAAGTTTCTGTATTGGAAAAGGAAGATCGACGGGCTCCGCTTTTTCGTCCTCTTTGTCGTTCCGGATTTTCGCCGGAAAGGGGTTTCGGCGGCCATCTTCCTCCGGACCTTTGAGGCGGTGAAAAAGTCGCGCTACCGCTGGGTTGAGGGTTCAACTATTGGGGAAGAAAACCACCGGATGCGCCGGGATGTGGAGCGGGCCGGGGGCAAGCACTACCGGACGTACCGGATTTACCGGAAAGAGCTTTGAAGTTAATCCTAAAAAGAGCATGGTTGACGAAGCGCCAAAGTTCAGGAGTTAAGATTGAGTTTGTTTGCTCAAACGAAACCCCAAAATATAGTGGAGGGATGGTTTTGTGCGAATTAGAAGTGGTTGCCGAAGGGATATCTGCGATGCGATTGAGTGCCGATGGGGAGTGTTTGGTCACCGCAAGGTTAACCGCATTAGCGGCAAGGTTTGTGATGATATAAGACTTTTCCGTGGTGAACTGGTCAAAACGCTAACAAACAGTGTTGAAATATATAACTATGGAAATAAAACATACCCATACTTAGTTGCGGTGCAAAAAGCTCGGACAACATTGCCTTTTCAAACTCCGAAGATGAACTGATCAGAATTACTAATTCATGGTGTTAAATCTGATTGGAGTTACAGCCTTAGTAGATTTACAGTTCTTCTGTAATTTGGCGACCGTGCGGGTGGAGATTCCGTTGATTACCATTTCCATCAAGGACAACACCTGTGCGCCCCGTTGGTAACGGGCGGACATATTAATTGGGGTTGTTTGGGGCATTATTGCCCTGGCTCAGGTGACCAAATGCCTTGAAACAGTCGTGTTGGCTGTTTTAATGGTCTTTATCATTCTTGCCAATAAAGAGTTGTACTTTAGCAAACGGCATGTCGGACCGATCTTGGAAGTGGACTATACTTAAGATGCTTCTCTGGAACAATCTATTCGTATAACGCTGTTTAGATTATAGCAGACAAGGAAGACAATTCTTTGTGGATGTGATGTTTTGACCAGGTTCATTTTTACAAAAAAAGACCATGACACCGAGGAGTACTCCTTGGTTGTCATGGTCTAGCGTTGACAGATTGGGCTATTGTTTGTTAAACGTTACATACTCACCACTATAATTGAATAATTCTTTATCCAAATCACCCGCTCTCATTGTTGAGGAGTTTATTAAGGTACCGGTAAAACTAACGGAATCGGCGGAAACAACTATATATATAAGTTCACCGAATTCGCCGTCGGTTACGTAATTACCTGCGATGTAATCCCCATAATGACTAGTGTGCTCTTCTGTTAATACTACTGTTTCGATTAATTCGTCACATTGAACCGATCCGGTATAAAATACGTAGTAGCCTCCCGCAAGACCTTCTGTAATATCACCAATCATTGAGTCAATGGTCAAAATTATTTGCGGATCCAAATCTTGGCTTACCCAGGTCCCGATAAATTTATTGAGAGCTGAAGGGTCACCCCCACCACTGCCAACACCACTTCCGCCTTTGCCTCCACCACAACCTGAAAGCATGAAGGTGGAGATTACCAAGACAATCAATAAGCTAAATAAAACCCGGTTTTTCCTTAACATTAGGTATTACCTCCTTTATAATGATCGTATGTTTATTATACAGATCCATTCTAAACAAAATCTAAACAATACGATATTTGCTTGGATGCCAGTAGAAATATAATCTTCCCGCAAAATGCTTTCCGCGTTTACATCCCTTTTCTGTTGGTAGTTCCTCCGAACCATCTTTTCCGAATAATTGGCGTAGCAGTACTTACAAAGATGCATACGGGTGTTGTACTGGCCGATGTCTTTGCTCACGATGCAGCCGCACGCTTTGCGCTGCCCTTTGTCCTTAAGATTAATTGTCCGCCGGCCGGTCTCTGTTGTGCCTGGGAATAAGCTGGGCTGCGCTGTCTCATAC
>JAAZDX010000131.1 GCA_012512605.1 Bacillota bacterium | reverse complement strand
GAGCTGTAGTGTAGTTGGTTAACATGCCAGCCTGTCACGCTGGAGATCGCGGGTTCGAGTCCCGTCAGCTCCGCCAAAAACGGTCCGCTCCTGATGAGCGGTTTTTTTATGCCCACGATGTACCAACCGAGCCGGAAGCGGTTACACCGGGTCCATACACCAGCCGAACATAATCATTGTTCCGGACAATGCGGGCATAATTGGCTTCAACTTTTTTGACATAAGGTGCACCAATCTGCTTTAAGCGTTCAAGGGTGCGGTTGGGTCCGGCGTTGTAGCCCGCCAGGGCTAAACTAGTATTGCCGTTGAACCGGCGCAAGAGATAGACGAGGTATTTGGCACCGGCTTGCAAGGTATCCCGCCAGTGGTAGAAACTTCCTTCTTTCATCATCATTTTGAAAGTCCCGTAGCAAACTTGGACTAACCCGCGTTCACCGACGGCCCCAACGGCATACGGATAAAAACTGGATTCAGTTTCTGCGATGGCCAGCAGGATAAAGGGGTTAAGCTTATTCTGGTAGGCACAGTGAAGCAGGGCATAGGTTACTTCGGTGGCTTGCGGTGCACTGATTTTACTCCGCGCTTTGATGTGGTCTCTAATCTTTTGCGCTTCATAGAAGACTTCGTGCACCATTTCCAGTTCGGTCGTTAGTTGGGTCAGGGCGTTTTCGACCGCTTCCATCCGCTCCGCCATACTGTGTAATTTTTTTTCTGTGTTCATGATATAGGAAGCGAAGCAAAAAAGACCAACGAAGATTATCAAGCAGAAGGACAGTATAGTGGGGAACAGTTGCATCCGTAACCCATCGGTTTTGGGTATTTTCCCTTTCATCATCATTTCCTCCTTTTCCCTTAGTTAGGTGTAAGGGAGCTGTTATTCGGATTACATTAATTGAATATCGATAATGCCATTCGTTACGAGGCGTAATAATATAATTGCCAACAATTTACCTTTTTATACCATAAAACCGGTTGGTAACGGAAAATAAGTTTTCAAAATTATGTTTTGTGGTATAATAGAAATACTTTCGAGGAGAATGTGCTGGTGAGTATGATGTTGAAGAGATTATATCCTGCTTTACATCTGAAAAAACTGGCGGACTTAACGCCGGATGATCTGAAGAAGCGCGGCTTAAAAGGGGTAATGGTCGATCTGGATAATACATTGGTGGAATGGGGACAGGTTCAGGTTACTCCGGAGACGGCGGCCTGGGTTCAGGAGATGAAAAACGCCGGCTTAAAACTGTGCATAATCTCCAATGCTTTGGAAGAACGGGTCAAAATCGTCGGGGAGAAGTTGGGAGTTCCTTGGGTTGCCCGGGCGGTTAAACCGCGGAAATCGCCGTTCAAAAAAGCGCTGGCCTTGCTTGGGACCACTCCTGGTGAGACGGCAACGGTGGGGGATCAACTTTTCACTGACGTCTGGGGTGGTAACCGTATGGCTTTATTTACAATCTGGACGCGGCCAATCAGCAGGCGGGAATTTTTTTTCACGAAAATTGTCCGGCGATTGGAAAAACTCGTGGTTTAACAGTTAACGAAAAAGGGGATCTTTGGTGAGTAACAAGAAATGTCCCGGCTGTGGTGTCATCCTGCAAAAGGTTGCTCCGGACCAGCCCGGGTTTTACATACCACCGGAGAAAGCAGAAACCGTCTTTTGTCAACGTTGCTATCGTCTTCGACACTACGGCCAACTTAAAAAAGCGGCCGATGATGTTGCCGCGATCGACCGGGAGATTCAAACCGCCCTCAGGAAGAGTGATCTCATCCTATTGGTGACCGATGTTTTTGATCCGGAGGGGTCAATGCCCGTAGCGTGGACCCGGCTGTTCACCTTGCCGGTGCTGATCGTGGTTAATAAGGCGGACCTTTTACCGGAGCGTACGCCGTGGGCCGAGATGTCCACCTGGTTGCAGGCTTTATGGACCCGTCGTTTTCCCGAAACTGAGCTTCTGGG
>JAAZDX010000130.1 GCA_012512605.1 Bacillota bacterium | reverse complement strand
GGCTTTATCCGATCTGCGTGAATCCGGTTCGTTGGAACAGCATGCCGATCTCGTCTGTTTCCTTTACCGGGAGGATTATTACGAACCGGAGACCGAGAAGAAAAATATCACCGAGTTTATCGTGGCCAAGCACCGGAACGGACCCTTGGGCACAGTTGAATTCCTTTTCCAAAAAGAGTATAGTAAATTCTTGAGTTTGGAAAGATTCCGTAAAGCAAATAACAACTAAAGGAGGCCCCCGGAATGACGCCGATTGAGATCATCATTATTGCCGACGGGGAGGCCACGGCCTGTTGTGACCAAGCCCCGGATTTAGAAACGCAGATTCGGTATCTGGCGCAGGGACTGACTCTGGCCTACGGGGAGCAGCTGACGGTAGAATTTCTCGATCTAAACCGGGATCAGGATCATCCCCGGGTCCAGCAAGCGTTGGCCGCCGGGAGAAAGTTTCCGCTCCTCCTTTATAACCGGGAGGTTAAGTTTGAAGGGGGGATCCCCCTTTTGGCGTTGAAAACCCTATTTGACCGGGCGGGCTTGGTCCCCCGGACGGCGGCGGGCGATGAAGATAATAAGTGAGCTTGGGGTAGAATAATAGGCAGAAGGATATGGAGTAAGCGCGGGCAAGCGCCAGACTTAAAATATGCGCGTTCGTTTAGACCGCTAGGCTGGTATTTAATGCTTAATCAGGTTTTATTCATCCTTGCAGATAAGATTTCCTCGCAAACTAAGCGGAAAGAAGCAGTATTTCCAGGTTAAAACGTTATACAAAGTAAAAAGACGGAGGGGATTTTTGATGCGAAAAACCGGCTCTTTAATCGGGATCCTCCTTGTGCTGGCTCTATTGTTCGTTCTTTTTATTTCCCCCGGCTACCTGCGGCGCGAGGCGAATCCACCGAAAACCCCGCAGTCACCGGAAATCCCGGCTCCGGCGGAGCGCGAACGGGAACAGGAAGTAACCTTGTTCTTCCCGAACCAAGAGTATATTCAGACCGGCCGCGCTGATCTGCCGATGCTAAAAACGGTAACGCGCAAAGTGAAAGCTACCAAGGAAACCCTGGTCGAAAAGGTCCTTGCCGAACTCCGGAAGCCGCCGACGGAAGAAGGACTATCCACGGCGCTCCAGGATAAACTGAAAATCCTCTCCGCCTGGCAGGAAGGTCGCCGGGCCTATGTCGATTTTTCCAGCGAAAACCTTTACGGGGGTTCGCTCCAGGAAACGCTTCTGGTGCACCAAATCGTGAAAACTTTGACCACCCTGCCGGGAATCGAAGAAGTTCAATTTCTGGTGGAAGGGGAAAAACGGGAAAGCTTGATGGGGCATATCGCCACCGACGAACCGCTGGGGACCGATCGACTATAGTAAATTAAAGCTAGAAAAGCCTCTCCCCACGGGAAGGGGCTTTTTGGATGGCGGAAAATCAAGACTGTTCAAAGGGGAATTTTTCCGCTATAATCATAAGTAGATCTTAAGACTTAGTAATAAAGGGATGAGAAGATGACGGGAAAACGCTTGACAAAAGAGCAGCGCCATCAGACTCTGTTGGACAAAATAGAAGCCAATCCGCTTCTCACCGATGAACAACTAGCCAAGGAGCTGGGAGTAAGCATTCAAACCATCCGCCTTGACCGTTTGGCTTTAGGTTTGCCCGAAATGAAAGAACGGGCGAAAAACCTTGCCTCGCGCGCACTCAGTGGCGACCACCCGGCTTCTTTGGAGGTAGTGGGCGAGTTACTATACTGCGAACCGGGGGTCGGCGGTCTGTCCCGGATGGTGGCGGAACCGGGGATGAGTCTAACCAGGTATAACGTGATCCGCGGGCATTACCTGTTTGCTCAGGCCAACTCCTTAGCGGTGGCCGTCGCCGATGCACCCCACGCTTTAACCGGCTCGGCCCGGGTGGAGTTTCCCAATCCAGCCCAAGTCGGTGAGGAGCTTTTGGCACGGGCGCGGGTGATGGAGATGCGGGGACGCCGTTATGTGGTGGAAGTGGTGACCAGAGTAGAAGACAAAGAGGTTTTTCAGGGTAAGTTTTTGATTTTGGCCGTGGATGAGAAATCCCTGGCCGCAGACAAGTTCGGTGTGGAAGGAAAAGCAACCGGCAACGGAGGGGAAAATGATGAATAATACGCGAATCACGACGTTATTGGGGATTAAGTATCCGATTATTCAAGGCGGGATGGCGTGGCTCGCCACGGCCGAACTGGCGGCGGCGGTGTCTAATGGTGGTGGGTTGGGGCTGATTGCGGCGGGGAGTGCGCCAGGTGCTTGGGTCCGGGAACAGATCCAAAAGGCGCGCACGCTGACGACGAAGCCCTTTGGGGTAAATGTGATGCTCCTCTCCCCTTACGTTGATGAAGTTATCGAGATCATCATCGCGGAAAAGATCCCGGTAGTTACGACCGGGGCGGGGAACCCCGGTAAATATATGCCCGCCTTAAAAGCCGCCGGGGTGAAAGTGATCCCGGTGGTCAACTCGGTTACCTTGGCGAAAAGACTGGAGAAATCGGGGGTTGATGCGGTGATCGGAGAAGGGATGGAAGCGGGCGGACATATCGGGACGGAAACAACAATGGTCCTCATCCCCCAACTGGCGGATGCGCTTCAAGTACCGGTGATCGCCGCCGGTGGGATTGCCGATGGCCGTGGGATGGCCGCTGCTTTCCTCTTGGGTGCTGACGGAGTTCAGGTCGGAACCAGATTTATCTGTGCGGAAGAATGTATTGTTCACGAAGACTATAAAAAGATGGTGCTCAAGGCGACCGACCGATCCACGGTCGTTACGGGCCAGAGTACCGGACACCCGGTTCGGGTCCTGAAAAACAAGTTGGCCCGGAGATTCCTGGCTGCTGAGGCGGAAGGGGTCTCTCCGGCCGAATTGGAAGCGATAGGGGCGGGCGGTTTGGCCGCTGCCTTCCGTGGTGAGGTGGAAGAAGGATCGGTTATGGCGGGACAAGCAGCGGCTTTGGTCGATCGGATCGAACCGGCGGCCGTGATCATCGAGGAGATGGTCGGTAAATGCCGGGAACTACTTGGCGACTGCTGATTCGCAACGTAAAGGAGAAGATTGGATTTGAAGCCAAAGGACGTCATCGTCTATAATCTAGAGCAAGCGTTAGATACGGGTGGGTGTCCGCTTTGTCACTGTTTGGTCGCGGCGACAAAACGGTATCTGACCAATCTGCTCTATGAGTTTGTCAATGACCCCAGGACCCGGGACCAGCTGCGGGCGGCAGGTGGTTTCTGCCGCGAACACTCCTGGGTTTTACAACGGATGGGGGATCCTTTGGCCCATTCCATTATCTATGCCGACCTAATCGATGCCTTCTGCACTGAATTGGACCAGAACTCCGGGGGCCCGCGGGGCGGCCACTCCTTGTTAAGGCCGGAAAAGGCGGAAGCTCAACGGATTTGTGCCGTTTGCCGGGAAGAAGCAGCAATGGAAGACCGTTATGTGGATGGGTTTTGCGACGCGCTTCGTAGTGGAGATTTCCGCGCAAAATACCGGCAAGCGGGTTGCTTATGCCATCCTCATTTTCGCAAGGTTTATGACCGGGTCCGCATTAAGGAAGAGCAGACTTTCCTTGCGGAAGTGCAAAATGCTTACTTATCCCGTTTAAGCAGCGAGCTGAAGGAGTTTATCCGGAAGTCCGATTATCGCTATGCCCATGAACTGCCCGGAACGGAACGGGATGCCTGGATCCGCGCGGTTCGCTTTTGGGTTGGTCCGCTGGACGTGGAGGCATAAACAGAGTCCAGCCTTAAAGAGTCTTAAAGACTCTTAAGCACAAAAAGAGAGAAAAGAAAAAACGGCCCCGAAAAACAGGGGCCGTTTTTCCATCCACGCCGATGAACCAACGAATGGTTCACCCTGGGCTATCTTCTATCTAATCAGGAGGGGGGCAATCGTCAGTGCGACGATCTCCACAAGTTTAAAGAGAATATTTAAGCTGGGCCCGGCCGTATCCTTGAAGGGGTCGCCAACGGTATCTCCGATGACCGCGGCTTCATGGGCGGGCGAGTTCTTCCCGCCGAAGTTTCCAGCTTCAATATACTTTTTTGCATTGTCCCAGGCACCACCGGAGTTGGATAGGAAAAGCGCCATCAGCATCCCGGTTAAAAGGGAACCACCGAGCATTCCGGCTAATGCTTCCGTCCCTAGCGCAAAGCCGACGACGACCGGAGAAAGCAGCGCGATGACACTGGGGATGATCATCTCTTTCAGCGCCACCCGCGTGGAGATATCAACACAGCGGGCATAGTCGGGTTTGGCTTTTCCTTCCCGTAGTCCGGGAATCTCCCGCATCTGCCGGCGGACTTCCTCGATCATAAACCCGGCAGCCCGTCCGACCGCATCCAGAG
>JAAZDX010000129.1 GCA_012512605.1 Bacillota bacterium | reverse complement strand
TTGTCTACAACCAACCATTAAATAAAATGCTGACCCTGATCTATCTTGTTATCTTAATAATAGGCGTTTTCTCTTCTTCCGGCTTTATCGCCATCGCGTTCGATGCGTCCGGCGCCACGACCGGGGCCTTGACCGTCCCGTTCATGCTCGCCCTCGCCTATGGCGTTTCTTCATTAAAAAAGAACGGCACTGCTTCGGAGGAAGACAGTTTTGGCCTGGTGGGACTGGCTTCTTCCGGTGCGATCCTGGCGGTAGTTATCATGAGCCTGTTTTTCGGGGATAGCGAACTAAGCGGCAGCTTGGAATTGCACATTTCACAGTCGACCTCCATCTTTACCCCTTTTCTACACCAACTACCCATCGTCGCCCGGAATATAATCCTGGCTCTTCTCCCTTTATTACTCACCTTTCTCCTCTTCCAAGCGCTCTCCTTTCGTCTTTCCCGGCGGGCTTTCAAAAAAACGATGAAAGGGCTGGCCTATACTTTTATCGGTTTAGTCTTATTTTTAACCGGAGTGAATGCCGGTTTTATGGATGTCGGTAGCACGGTCGGCTATCGCCTCGCTTTGTTGGAACAACCATGGATTGTGCTCCTCATCGGCTTTATCC
Organism: Bacillota bacterium; assembly: GCA_012512605.1. GTDB lineage: Bacteria > Bacillota > UBA4882 > UBA10575 > UBA10575 > Capillibacterium. The sequence goes on along the minus strand of JAAZDX010000129.1, from coordinate 4,871 downwards.
TCGGTTTAGTGGTTATTCTCGCCGAACCGGCGGTTTATGTTCTAACAACGCAGATCGAAAACGTCACCAGTGGCTACGTCAAGCGTAGGATTGTCTTATTCGCCCTGTCGCTGGGGGTTGGCTGTGCCGTCGCCTTTTCCATGGTCAGAATTGTCATCCCCGGGGTTCAACTCTGGCATTTTTTGTTACCGGGGTATATCATCTCGGTCGCCATCTCATATGTGGTGCCATCCTTATTTGTCGGAATTGCCTTTGATGCGGGGGGTGTTGCTTCTGGCCCGATGACCGCTACCTTTATTTTAGCCTTTGCGCAAGGAGTCGCCGAAGCAACGGAAAACGCTAACGTTTTAATTGACGGTTTCGGCGTAATCGCAATGGTTGCTTTAACTCCGTTAATTACCTTACAGCTTTTAGGACTGATTTATAAGATAAAGTCACAAAAGGAAGGTGTTGATCATGAGTAACAACGCCGAGAGCGAACAATGGGTATTAATATGCACAGTAGTGAATTTCGGTGTCGGTAGCAAAGTCATGACTATCCTGAGAGAACAAGGAGTCTCGGGAGGCACCATCTTTTTAGGCAAAGGCACAGTTAAGAATCATCTGTTAGAAATACTGGATCTTAACGATATCAGAAAGGAAATTGTGCTGAACGTCACGGTGCCATCCCTCGCTAACCGGGCATTGGAAGCCCTCAATAAACAGTTGGCTTTTGATAAACCGCATCATGGGATCGCGTTTACAATTCCGGTCAAAAGCCAAGTTGGCGTTCACCCAGTAGCGCCCGACCAACCCAAGGAAAGAAGAGGTGTGATGAAACCGATGTATAATGCGATATTTGTGGTTGTGGATAAAGGAAAAGCAGAAGAAGTCATTGAAGCGGCCAAGCCCGCCGGTGCACGGGGGGCAACCGTCATCAATGCACGAGGCTCGGGGATCCACGAAACAAAGAAGTTATTTGCCATGCCGATTGAACCGGAAAAAGAAATCGTAATGATCCTTGCCCAAATCGAACTTACTGACGCCATTGTGTCGAGGATTAGAGAACAACTACAGATCGAAGAGCCTGGAAAGGGAATCATGTTTATACTCAATGTTGAGCGGACTTATGGTTTATATCGATAAAAAAAGACTGCCCATAAGGCAGCAGCAGTCTATTATTTTTACGGCTACCTGCCGGGATTTAAGTCCTGTTCGATTCTGCCCAGATCCGCCAAGGCCATTTCGGCTTCGCGCAGTACATGGCTGGCCAACAAGGGTGAGATAAGACTAAGCACTTTGCAGGTTTCGATCAACTGTAAAGCAACCGCTTTAAAATCCCTGATCCCCGTGGTTGCCTCGATTACCTCTCCATTAAACCTTTGCAGTCTGGGGATGACGAATGGTTCCTTGAGGTCACCAAAGCCCGGGGGTAGCGGCTCACCCATCAGCGCGGCTGGTAGCAAGTGATTTTCATAGTCCCTGGGGACCAGCATTGATTGTAGATCCTCCCCTTGTAAACGTAGGATTTCGAAATTCCTACCGAATTGGGTCGCCCTTTGGACCAATGGCCGTTCCGAAGGATCTAACAAATGGGCAATAAACCGGGCATGGTCTCCCATAATTCTAAGCCAGAAGATCTCTTCTTCCAAGGCCAATTCGGCGATGGGAGTTTGGATGTTATTATTCAGCTTCAGCAGGTTGACCCGAAAACGGATCGCCTCCCGGCGCACGTGGTCAATTAGCAATGGATAGTTAAAACCACCAAGACGACAGGTAATCATCAGTTTTAACACGTAAGTCTTGAACGCAATGATCCGGCCTAAGGCTTTAATCACATCTTGGTTCAAAGCCAAAACCGCCGCCCGGTCATTGGGCGTCCGGTCGGCACGGGCTTTCAAATCAGCAAAAATCTTCTCCAATTGTTGCGCTTCATCAATTAACGCCGTTTCCGAACAAGGCAATCCTTCCCGGATAAAGAGGGCATGTTCCGACATGATCTGTGTCCAGAACCGGTTTTGCCTTAACAACTCGGTAATGAAATCAGTCCTCTCCATATTCGGTCTCACCTCCACATAAAACCCTATCTCATTATAGTAGAGACCGAATGGGAATGTGTTCGTCCACGAAGGACCGAAAGCAGAATTGCCGGCCTTCTTCCGCCCTCTCATCATTATTACGCCCCCAGCATTGAAGACCCGTCACAAACCAGTCACGGATTCGCCGTCTTTGGCAGCAGAATTGGTTCTCTTCCTACGTTTATTCAAGAAAACCGGTTTATAGTAAACTTTTGCCTCCCCTTATCTGGTTTACTAACAAACCCCCTGCCAAAATCTTCGACAGAGGGTTTGTCCTAAGGCTTTAAAATTTCTTTTCCTCTTGTTACTAATCTACTTTTACTTTTTAACTAGTCGCTCACGCCGACTACCGCCAGCACGACGAAGTGATTAAATTTTGAAGCCGGGTGAGTCGACAAACATCGAAGGCATTTTCTAGGTAGAGTTGCTAGTTCTTTTTTGTAAATACATCGGAAAAATTCCCGCCGGCAGTTTCGTAAATGGATATGTCATTCTCTCGAATCGAGACATTGAACCTTAGATTGGTTCCCTCCCATTGTCCATGGCTGAGGTCCACCGTTCCCCCTTCCGAAACGTCATTCCCGGCGCTTACGAAAAGGAAGACGTCCTTGCCGAATTGCTGTACATGGATTGTATCAACCCTTGATACAGTAGTGTCCTGTTTATCAGTAATTGCGATTTGTCCGCCTGCAAGCTTTTCGCATTTTACCGTACCCTTAAAATGATAATTTTTTACTCCAGGTAGGACATCCTCGCTTTCCAGAAACTCGGTTTAAATTAATCAACAAAATTCGCTGCGCATAATTATGCTCTGCCAAATACAATTATAATGAGCAAAACTAAACAAATACTAAACAAGCACGTTAAAGGCAATTTCTTAGACAGGGTCATTTTGACACAGCGTAACTATGAGCACTCCCGCGCTCTACTCAAGATTTTTCATGATCACAAAAAATCCGTGCGCGTGCGCAACGGTTCTATCCCCATAAAAGCAAGCGCCGCCGGAATCTACAGGAAATACCGGCGGCGCCTATGCTTATGCCAACTAATTGGAAGATCCTATTGTTTTCATTTTCCATAAATATCTCCGTATCTAGCAAAGAACTTCACGGGAAACTTTAAAAAAGCCAAAAGGACCGACTGGGAAAACCCGCCGGTCCTTTTTTCGATTTACTATTGGCTTTCCATACTCTTTCAGGAATAATATTGACTTAAAGAAGATACAACCTGGATTGAATCTGGATAACAAATAATTCGATAAGGCTCTCCGCCTCCTTCTATCAATCCGGTTGCGACTTATCTTTTTTTAATTGCTTTAAGTTTTTTAATTCAGCCAACACTTCATGGTATTCTTGGTCAAGCGCTTCGGGATCATCATTCTTCGACGGCATCGCTAAACGGCCAATAATCGCCGACAAACGATTTTCCAAGACGGCAATCTGTTTTTTTATCTCCTCCCCTTCCTGCTCCGAAACCACCTTTTTCCGGGCCAAAAATTCCTCGTATGTCCCGTGAAAAGTTTTGAGCTTGCCGTTCTCGATCGTCATAATCTGGTCTGCCACCGCGCTGATCAACCGACGGTCATGGGAGACCAACAGTAAGGTTTGGTCGTATTCCCTTAGTAATTCCTCCACCGCGTCCAGCGAGTTTAAATCCAGGTAGTTGGTGGGTTCATCCAAGATTAGGAGGTTGAGGCCTTTTAAGATTATTTAGGCGAAGGAAACCTTAACGCGCTCACCGCCGCTTAAAACGGCGACCCGCTTAAAAACATCATCCCGCTAAAACAACAACCGGGAAAGTAAAGTCCGCACAAAGGATTCGTCGTAAGGACTCTCGGCCATTACATTCTCAAGGATGGTCAGATCTTCATCCAAGATGTTCATCTCCTGGCTGAAGTAACCGATGGCGGCACCCGGCGCAATTCTGATCCCCGCCTCCCGATTCATGATCATCCTTAACAATGTGGTTTTCCCGCAGCCATTGGGCCCAATCAACGCAACCTTGGCACCATTGGCAATGATGAACTCCGCATCTTGGAAAACAATCTGTTCACCATAACTTTTATTTAAATTATGGCCCTCAACAATCACTTTACTATGGATCTCCTTTATCTCCGGAAGATCCAGTTTGATGGCTGCTTCTTTCCTTGGCTTTGCTTTAACCGGCAGCCGCTCGATTCTGGCCTCAATACTCTTGACGGAACGCTCAAGGGCCGCCTTGGCCTTTTGGTTTCCCATCTTGTGCAGTCGTGCTTCCGAATTACCCATCTGTTTCGGCGCTTTCTTAATCGACCGGGCTTTTTGCCGGCGTTCACTGGCCACCCGTTCCAGTCGCTTTTTCTCGTTAATATACTGTTCGTATTCAAACTGAGCTCTTTCTCTCTCCTCCGTTTTTTGCGCACGATAGGCACTATAATTTCCCTTATAGAGCTTTACTTTGCCGAACTCCACCTCTAAGATGGTGTTACAGAGCCGATCAAGAAAATTCCGGTCGTGAGCGACGATCACAAATGCGCCTTGATACTCCGCCAGTCGCCTTTCCAGAAGCTCAATGCCGTCCAGATCAATGTTACTTGTCGGCTCATCGGCGAAGAGCAATGGACAATCGGCCTCGAAACTGGCGGCTAGTTTGAACCGGGTTTTCTCCCCGCCGCTCATCGTATCGCTCCAGATCGTAGCCACCCCGAACTTGGAGGCCATCTCCGGGCTGATCCTTTTCTGCTCCGGCGGTTCCAGTTGAGAAACGTAAGTACTTTTGGTAAAAACCTTAACCCACCCTTCATCCGGTTCTCGCCTTTGGCTTAGAATATTAAGC
>JAAZDX010000128.1 GCA_012512605.1 Bacillota bacterium | reverse complement strand
GCCCGCGCCACCGAACGGGCCAGGGAGGTCTTGCCAACCCCCGGCGGACCAACCAGACAAAGGATGGGTCCCTTTAAATTTTGGGTCAATTTCCGAACGGCTAGAAACTCTAGGATCCGTTCTTTCACTTTATCCAGACCGTAATGGTCTTCATTGAGGATCTGCTCCGCCCGGTCTAGATCGAGATGGTCTTCTGTATAGATATTCCAGGGCAGGGCCAACAGCCAATCCAGGTAGTTCCGGACCACCGCTGCTTCGGCCACCATCGGCGGCATCTTCTCCAAACGGTCGATCTCCTTAAGGGCCCGCTCCCGCACTTCCTCCGGGAGTTCCTGTTCTTCAACCTGAGCCCGTAACTCGTCGGCCTCCGCCATTCGTTCATCCTTCTCGCCCAGTTCTTTCTGGATCGCCTTCATCTGTTCCCGTAAATAGTATTCTTTTTGCGTCTTTTCCATCTGCTTACGGACCCGCAGATGGATTTTACGCTCCATCTCAATAATCTCCAACTCGTTAATCAAAATTGCGTAGAGTTTCTCCAGGCGTTCGCGGGGGGAGATCGCTTCCAGTAAGGCTTGTTTATCGTGAACCTTCAGATTAAGGTGGGAAGCAATCACATCAGCCAGTCGGCCCGGTTCCTCAATGCTGGAGACCGAGGCTAAAACCTCCGGTTGAATCCGTTTGCTATTCTTAATATACTGTTCAAACTGGAAGCAGGTCGTCCGCATCAGCGCTGCCAGCTCCGGAGTCTTCACTATGTCCTCTTCTACTTTTTCCACAAGGACCCGATAGTGGGGGTTCTTTTGCACGAAACTCCTCACCTGAACACGGCTGAGACCTTCCACCAAAACCCGGAGGGTGCCGTCGGGCAATTTCAACAACTGTTTCACTTCCGCTAAGGTTCCTAATTTGTAGATATCCTTGGGTTCCGGCTCATTGGTCTTGGCCTGATGTTGAGCGGCAAGCACAATCAAGCGGTTATTGACCATTGCTTCTTCCAAGGCGCTAATCGACTTTTCCCGGCCGACATCCAAATGGATGATCAAGTAGGGGAAGACAATACCTCCCCGGAGTGGGAGGAGCGGAAGTTCAAGTTGTCTCTCTTCGCGGTTCAGTTTGCGCCAGTTCACTGCAGCCGCCATGGCTACCCACCTCCAAAGTTTAATCCTGTTTCGTTAATAAATAAACTAAAAAAAGATACAAATTGCGTTATTCTCTTCATTAGCCGGGTTTCCCTTCCGTTGCTTTTTGGCGAACCCTGCTAATCTTGGGGAATTTAGAAGATGATCCCACCATGCAAGACTTAGACACCCCTTCAGGAAATACCTTCTAAAATTCGGTTAAAAACAGGATGGGGGCAGGATTAGGGTCCTTCAAAGAGAAGTCTTTTCTTGATTAGTTTATCTGGAGGTGAACCAATGAAGAAAAACATCGTCGTCCTCCTTCTCCTGCTCCTCCTGGCCGGACTGGCGCTCTTTTTTTTCTTCTCCCACCAACTTGTAACATGGTTGTGGTATCGTAGTCTGAAAGCTTTATCCCTGTTTTGGGTTCCACTCCTGACCAAACTAGGCATCCGCTTAGGGTTGGGAGTTTTCTGTTTCGGTTTTCTCCTTCTGAATCTCCGCCAAACAAAGAAGGCCTTCTTACAACTGGAGACCGAAGTGAAACTATCGCCGCGGCAACATTTTTTCTTAAGCGCCCTCATCGCGCTGGTCTTGACCATTTTTCTGCTGCCCGGGGCAGCACCCGACTGGACTCTAGTCCAGCAGTATCTACACCGAACCACCTTTGGGGTAACCGATCCCATCTTCCATCTGGATCTCGGCTTTTATTTTTTCGCCTATCCTTTTTATCAACGCCTGATCGTCACGCTCCTGGGTTTAACCATCCTGACCTTTCTCGGCGTTACGCTGTTTTACGTAATCGCGCAAGCCTACTGGTATCAAGATAAAAAGTTCCAGTTTTGGCCCCGCGCCCGTATCCACCTGACGCTTCTGGGCGTTCTCTTTTTCCTCTTGAAGGCGGCCGACTATTTCTTAAACCGGTGCGGACTGCTTTTCGAAGAGAAGCCCTTATTAACCGGGGTGGACTACACCACCCACCACATCCGGATCCTTGGTTACAATATCATGGCGGCGATCGCAATCCTAACCGCCCTTTTGTTGCTGGGGACCCTTTTTAAGCAAAAACCACGCCGGTTGATCCTTGGCAGCCTTGGGTTGTGGTTATGCTCCCTAATCCTCTTTACAGCGGTTCTACCCCCTTTAGTCGAAACAATGATCGTCAAACCCAATCAGTTTATGATGGAAGAACCCTATTTGGAACACCATATCCAGTTTACACGGTTCGGGTTTGGTCTGGACCGGATCAAAGAACAGCCTTATACGCTGGCTCCAGAAGCGGACTCGTCGGTCCTTGAGCCCAACCATCCTTCCCTAGCCAATTTACGAATCTGGGACTGGCGACCACTCCTGCCCGCCTATAACCAACTGCAATCTTTCCGTTCCTACTACACTTTTCACGATATCGATCTGGATCGTTACGCAACCCCCCAGGGGCAGAAACAAGTCATGATTGCCGCCCGGGAGCTTGACCCAACGAAAATCGATCAGAGCTGGTTGAACCGGCATCTGGTTTATACCCACGGTTATGGTTTAGCGATGAACGCGGTCAACCAAGCAAATAACGTGGGGCAACCGCTTTTTTTGGTGAAGGATCTACCCCCGGTCATCGATGGGTCCATCCCCACCCTTGAACTGACCCGTCCCCAGATCTACTTTGGGGAAGGACTGGATTCTTACGCGATCGTCCGGACACGCGAAAAGGAGTTTGACTATCCGGCCACCGGCGGCGTAAATGTCACTACCACTTATCAAGGACGGGACGGGATCTCCCTTCGGCGCTGGTTAACCCGGCTTTTGATGGCGGTAGAGCTTGGTGACCGCAACTTAATTCTCTCCGGATATATTCAAGATGAAAGCAGAATCCTCTTACACCGCAACATTAAAGAACGGGTGGCAAAGCTAGCCCCTTTCTTGATTATGGACACCGATCCTTACTTGGTCGTCGCGGAAAACCGGTTGTTCTGGATGATCGACGCCTATACGGTCTCCCGCCACCTCCCTTATGCCGCCAAGCATGCCAACGGGTTTAACTATATTCGTAACTCAGTAAAAGTAGTGGTCGACGCCTACCACGGCACCGTCGATTTTTATGTGGTGGACCCGGCCGACCCGATGATCCAGACCTGGCAGAAGGTGTTTCCCCAGATGTTCAAGGCGTTTGCCGATATGCCCACCGCTTTACAGCAGCATATCAGGTATCCGGAAGCGCTCTTTACCGTGCAACAAGATATGCTCCTCAGTTACCATCTGACGGAGGCGAAAGCCTTTTACGAAAAAGAAGATTTCTGGGGTCTCCCAACCCAGATCTACGCCCGTCGCGAAGAGACTCTTGAACCCTACTATGTCACCTTGGTTTTACCCGGTGAAGAACGGGAAGAATTTTTGTTGATGCGCCCCTTTACGCCCCGGGATAAACAAAATATGATCGCTTGGCTCGTCGCCCGTTGTGACCCGCCCAACTACGGCCAGTTAATCCTGTACCAACTCCCGAAAGGAACGAATACCTTCGGCCCGATGCAGATCGAGACCAGGATCGGTCAACACCCGGAGATCACCGAACTGATCACCCTGTGGAGTCAGAACCAATCCCAACTGATCCGCGGTAATCTCCTGGTGATTCCGATCGGCGATACGATTCTCTATGCCGAACCCTTCTATATCCAATCAAACCAAGGCCAGATGCCGGAGTTTAAAAAGATCGTCCTTGTCTGGCAAGACCAAGTAGTCATCGCCGACAATATCGAAGCGGCCCTCCGGAAGCTCAAGGGGGAAGCGGGAGATGCTTTCGTCGTACCGGAACCACCCACCCCGGGGAAAGAACCGGCCCCCGAAACCACAGCGTCCCAACGGGAAACGGAGGCACCCATTCCGCCCGCCAATGAGCTCTTTTGGGCGGATTTGGAGCAGAAACTCCAGGAAGCAGAGGAGAAGCTCCACGAAGTACGAGAACTAATTGAAGAAGCGAAAAAAAGAACGCCCGGCCTTAATTAAGGCGGGCGTTTCGCTTATCTTAAGTGAATCCCCAGATCGGGCTTGAAACTTTACTCTTCTTGATCAAACGGATACAGCTCTTTAATCATAGTAATCACTTCTTCTGGCTTGTTCACGGAGACCATGATCCCTGCTTTCTGGTATTCGACAAAGAGATCAGCCAGGGGGAAATTGAGGAGAATCACCTTTTTTCCGTTTTTCAACGCCAAAGCAATCTCCGAAATCGTCCCGGAACGCCCTGGTAAAGCCACAACAATGTCACTGGAGAGGACATTGATGATATTCCGTCCGTCACCCATCCCGGTCGCAATCGGAATATCAATGTAAGAAGAGGCGAGATCCTTATGACGGTCCGGCAGAATCCCCACCGTCAAGCCGTTGTGTTCTTTCGCCCCACGGGCCGACGCATCCATCACCCCCCCACCCCAGCCGCCATTTAAAAGGATCCAACCTTGCTGGGCGATGAGACCACCGAGTTTATATGCCAGCTCACAGACTTCCGGAGAAGCCCCTTCTCCTCCCCCCATCACACCAACGATCAGTTTTTTCATCTTTAAACCTCCACGTAAAGGTGACCATTTGTTTTGTTGTTATTATTAACCAACCCGTCGCAGAAACCTTTTCTTTAATTATTAAATCTAGTTTAAACTAACAAGAAAAAGGTTGTTGGGATGACCCACCACAACAATCTCGGTATGCCCGTCCCCGTTCAGATCGCCAACGGCGATCCCAACCAGTCCGTTGGGGAATGAATAGTGTTCGCTAGCGGGAATTAATTGGTCGTTCGCCAGGTAAAAACGGTTCAAGCGTCCCCAGCCGTCCGCCGTATAAAGCAGCGGCCCGTCGCCCCCGGCGGCAATGGTCATGCCAAAAGCCATCGTGGCAAGGAGCCCTTCCACCCGCAACCGGGTGACCAACTCCCGCTTTTGTGCATCCCAGCCCAGCACAGTGAACACTCCGGCACGACTGCTCAAACCCGTATCGGTCACCACTTCAGCACAGCCATCCCCATCCAAATCACCTGCCGTCAAAGCCCGGATCTGGCCCAGTAAACCACTGCGGCCCATCATCACTAGTCCGTCTTCCGCTAGGCGGTAAACTTCAACCACGTTCTCATCGTAAGTTGGCTGCCGCTGCCCCAAACGGACAATGAGCAGTTCATCCTGGCCGTCTCCGTCCAGATCGGCCACTGATAATTCGGCGGGGGAAAGGGTATGCTTATATTGGGAAGTAAGGATAATCTTCTCATTTTGGCAGGTATAGAGATAGAGGTGGGCCTGGGTAAGGACGATGAGCATCGGTTCACCGCCGGGCAGGGGACGCCCCATACTCACCATGACCGGTCCTTCCGTCAAAAGATTGGGACTCTCCCACTTGCTGGTCAACCCCTCTCCTTCCCAGGCCAAAAGTTGAGCGGAGAGGCGGCCTTCCATGTAATCCCGCCCCAATACTACCAGTTGACTTGCGCCTGTACCCATTAAGTCGGTGGCTTCAACTTTAAACCACGCTTCATACAGGAAGTCTTTATGGCTATATTGGTAGGGAGCAGGAGCCGACCAAATAAACGGAACAATTAAAAAAACGAACGCAAGCGTAATGGTAAATTTGAACCAAGACCGCATTTTGTTCCTCCCATCAAATTGTCATCATCTAATTCTTGATTACCCAGCTGTTTCCTGCCAAATTATTTATCTTCATAAAAGATTTGTATATTCCACAAACCGTTGAGCCATATTATAGAAAGTAATTTTTTTATAGCCGGTGTGGGCGATTACTTAGTATTCTACGGAAGGGGGATTGGCATGAACTTAGAAATGCTGGTAAAAAAGACCAAAAACGAACTTCTTGCTTTAGCCAAGGAATTCCAGATTAAGAACCGGTCGCGAATGACAAAAAATGAACTAATTGAAAGTTTAGCCACGGTTTACAAACAGAACAAAGCCAATGTTGAAACTGAAGCCAAAACGAAAGCTGCTACCAGGAAAGCTCCACCCCAACCGGTCTACACTACCGGCCTGTCACAAAAGACTCCCACGCTGGAACGGTTAGAGGAAGCAAGGTTTCCTCTTCCTTCTTCTTATAACGAAACCACAATTAAATTACTGATTCGTGACCCTTTTTGGCTCTATGTTTACTGGGATCTGAGCTGTGACGTCAAGGAAAAACTGAAAAATGATTTCGGTGAATGGGAACGGACTCCCCTTAGCCTTAAGGTGTGGGAAGGGCAAGAATCCGGTAGCGGTGAACCGGGATTTTTTAATGTTTCCGTTAATCCGATCACTGGTCACTGGTACATCAATGTCCATCCCAACCGCTACTATACCGTTGATCTAGGCTACTTTACCCCTTCCGGAGAGTTTATTGTCCTCGCCCGTTCTAATACGGTACACACCCCCCGCGCCAGTATTTCGGAAGTTATCGATGAAGAGTGGATGATCATCGAAGAAGATTTCCACCGCCTGTACCGGCTGGCGGGAGATCCGCAAGCCGGCTCGGTCGAACTGGCCGAGATCCTACGTAAAAGGTTGGAACGGGAGATGGGGTCGGGGGCAGTCAGTAGTTTAAGCAGCCCCTTCGGGCAGCCACCAACTGAGCGCCATTTTTGGTTGGTTTTAGATACAGAAATAATCATCTACGGCGCAACCGAACCAACAGCCACTTTAACCATGGACGGACAACCGGTTCCTTTGCGCCCTGACGGCTCCTTTACGTTACGGATGGCTTTACCGGAAGGGACAAAGAGGATTCCGGTTACCGCCCGTGCTCAGGACGGAAAAGACGAGATCACCATCACCCCGGTTGTAACCAAAGAAACCTACTAAAAGCGCCCCCGCCAATTAGAGGAAGCCGTCAAGGGAGGTTGTTGTTGTTGGAAAAAGGTTATCTGTGCTTGGTCCTACACGCCCACTTACCCTATATTCGCCACCCCGAACACGAACATTTTCTGGAAGAGAACTGGCTCTTTGAAGCAATCACCGAAACCTATATTCCCTTACTTAAGGTCTTTGAGCAGCTAGCTGAAGATGGGCTCCAGTACCGGGTGACGATGAGTTTAACCCCGCCTTTACTGGCAATGCTCAATGATGAACTGCTCCAAAACCGTTATCTTAAACATCTGGAAAAACTGATCGAGCTGGCCGGGAAAGAGATTGAACGGACCCGTTGGCTCCCGGACTTTAACCGCATGGCCCATTTCTATCACGATTTGTTCTCCTTTTCCCGTTGGTACTTTGCGGAGAAATGCCAAAAAGACCTGGTCGCCCCCTTCCGGCGCTTACAGGACAAAGGCTATCTCGAAATAATCACCTGCGGCGCAACCCATGGGTACCTCCCATTAATGCTGCAACGGGAAGCGGTACGGGCCCAGATCCATTACGCCGTCGAATACCATACCCGTTGTTTTGGCCGCCCTCCGCGGGGGATCTGGTTACCCGAGTGCGCTTATAATCCGGGGGATGATGAGATCCTCCGCGATTACGGAATTCGCTATTTTTTCACCGATGCCCATGGTATCCTCCATGCTTCGCCCCGCCCCAAGTACGGAAATTTCGCCCCCGTCTACTGTCCCTCGGGCGTAGCTGCGTTCGGTCGGGATCTGGAATCATCAAAACAGGTATGGAGCGCCGAGGAAGGTTACCCCGGTGATTTCGACTACCGGGAATTTTATCGTGATATCGGTTATGATCTGGAATACGAATATATTAGACCTTATATCGATCCAAACGGTCTCCGGACGAACACCGGGATCAAGTATTACCGGATTACAGGGCGCACCCATGATAAAAAGCCTTATAACCCGGATT